>CAZRDG010000183.1:0-5430 GCA_964598775.1 uncultured Lacinutrix sp. | reverse complement strand
TTGTAGATCCTACAAATCCAAATGTAGTTTACGCTGCTGCTATTGGTTCACCTTGGGGAGAACATCCAGAACGAGGTGTATATAAAACTACTGATGGTGGAAAAACATGGAAAAACATATTATTTGCTAACAACAAAACAGGAGCAGCAGATTTAATTATGGATCCAACAAATCCTAATAAATTAATTGCCGCCATGTGGGAACATAAAAGAGACCCTTGGTTTTTTAACTCTGGTGGAGAAGGTTCAGGAGTACATGTTACTCATGATGGTGGTGAAACATGGACTAAAATTACAAGTGAAGATGGTTTCCCAAAAGGAATTTTAGGTCGTGTTGGTGTTGCAATTGCTCCTAGCAAACCTAATGTTGTTTATGCCCTAGTTGAAGCTAAAAAGAATGCTTTATATAAAAGTACTGATGGCGGATTTAAATGGAAAATGGTTAATGATGACATGAATCAAATTGGAAACAGACCGTTCTATTACGGAGAAATCCATGTTGATTCAGAAAACGAAAATCGTTTGTTTTCTGTATTTACCTATATAAACGTTAGTGAAGATGGTGGTAAAAGTTTTACGGAATTAATGCCTGCATATGGTGTTGATAACGGTGTGCATCCTGATCATCATGCTTGGTGGATTCATCCTGAAAACGGTCAATTTATGATGGATGGAAACGATGGAGGTATGAATATTACCAAAGATGGTGGAAAAACTTGGCGATTTATTGGTAACATACCTGTAGCACAATTCTACCATATTAATGTTGATAATGATTTTCCTTACAACGTTTATGGAGGCATGCAAGATAATGGTTCTTGGAGAGGTCCAGCTTATGTTTGGAGAGCTCAAGGCATTAGAAATAGTTATTGGCAAGAAATAAGTTTTGGAGACGGTTTTGATGTCGTTCCAGATAGAGATGATTCTCGCTATGGATGGACCATGAGTCAACAAGGTTCTGTGCAACGTTATGATTGGGAAACAGGAAATAATTATGGTGTTCAACCTACACATCCTGACCCAAAAGTTGAGCTTCGATTTAATTGGAATTCAGCAATTAGTATTGATCCTTTTAATAATAGTACGGTCTATTTTGGAAGTCAATTTGTGCACAAATCAACTGATAAAGGAGATACCTGGGAGGTGATTTCGCCAGATTTAACAACCAATGATCCTGAAAAACAAAAACAGAGTGAAAGTGGCGGATTAACTATGGATGCTACTGGAGCAGAAAACCATACAACCATCCTTGTGATTGAGCCTTCACCTGTTGAAAAGGATATGCTATGGGTTGGTACTGATGATGGTCGTGTACATTTTACACAAAATGGAGGTCAATCATGGACTGACGTTTCAAAAAACATAAAAGGACTACCAACTGGAAGTTGGATACCACAAATAAAAGCATCAAACAAAAATAAAGGTGAAGCATTATTGGTAGCCAATGATTATAGAAGATTCAACTATACACCTTATGTTTATAGAACAAAAGATTACGGAAAAACCTGGACGAGAATAGTTGATGGCATAGATGTACAGAGCTATGCACTATCTATTGTAGAAGATTTAGAAACACCAAACCTTTTGTTTTTAGGTACTGACGATGGTCTTTATATTTCTGTTGATGCTGGAAACAAATGGACCAAATGGACTAATGGTTTCCCAACAGTTTCAGTAAAAGATTTAGTCATACATCCTCGTGAACACGATTTAGTCATTGGTACATTTGGTCGCGCTGCTTGGGTTTTAGATGATATTAGACCTTTACGCGAAATGGCCAAAAACACTGGTGTTATTGGTTCTAAATTAACCTTATTTAACCCTCCAACAGCCTATCAAGCTTCATATCAACAACCAACAGGAAGCCGTTTTGGCGCAGACGCCATGTATAATGGTGAAAATAGAGGTTATGGCGCTCAATTGTCATATTATATTGGTATAGAGGACAAAAAAGACGATGCCGTGAAAGATGATGAGAAAAAAGACGATGAAGAGGAGAAAAACAGTGAAGTTGCAGAGACTAAAGTAAAATGGGATTCTGTACACATGAATATTTACGACGGAGACAGACTTATCAGAACTTTAAAACAAAAAGCTCCTAAAGAAAGTGGAGTATACAAATGGACTTGGTTCATGGATGAAAAAGGAACAGACAGACCTTCAAGACGAAACAGATCACGTCGTTTTGAACCTGGAGGTGTTAGTGTAAAACCAGGGACTTACAAAGTAGTCATGAGCTTTGGTGATCAGACTTCTGAACAGATAATAAAAGTTGAAAATGATCCAAGAATTAACGTATCATCTCAAAATACTAATGAAGTATATGCAACTTTAAAACTATTAGAAGATATACAACAAGTTGCCGCTGATGCTGTTGAGCAATTGGTTGAAAGTAAGACCATTGCTGAGGAGTACTCTAAAACTTTGTCTAAATTAGATAAAGTCGCAAATAAAGACAATATTAAAGCATCTAAAGATATGGCTAAGAAAATTGAAGAGATTATTTCAATGTATTTGGGAAGTATTGATGAACGGCAAGGAATTACAAGAAACCCAGAAGTTACAGTGATGCAACGATTAGGTCAAGCAAGACGATATGTTGGCTCTAGGCAAAACGGAATTTCATCAACTGAGACTACACTTATTCAGCATGCAAAAGATGAGTTAAGTTCTGCACTGGACAAAACAAATTCATTCTTTACAGATGAGTGGAATCCTTACAAGAGTAAAATGGAAGGTTTAAACCTATCACCTTTTAAAGAAACAAAAACATTTAAAATGAACTAAGTCAAACTAGTTTTATAAAAAAAGCGCTCATTCGAGCGCTTTTTTTATTCCACACGATTAAGTTCGTCCAGATTTTCAATTTTTATATGTTTACCTATTGTAGATATTAATCCCTCTTTTTTAAATTGCGATAATACGCGTATTGCAGATTCAGTTGCTGTTCCAACTAAACTCGCAAAATCTTCACGTGATAGTAAAACACTTAAAGTACCGTCAGGATTCGTACCAAAACTTTTGTGAATGTTAACTAAAACCTCAGCCATTCTGTGCCTTACAGATTTCTGCGCCATATTTACAATAATATCATCGGCTTCTTTTAAATCATGTGCCATTTGCTGAAGCACGTCATATGTAAATGCAGGGTTCTTTTTTAAATCGTTTACAATTTCATCTTTAGGTATAAAGCAAACTTCCATATCATTTAAGGCAGTAGCTTGCAAATTAGCTCGTTCGTCAGAAACCAAAGAACGTTGTCCTAGTAACTCTCCTTTCACTACCAATTTTACAATTTGGTCCTTCCCATTAGCACTTAGTTTTGATAATTTACAAATGCCATCCTTAATACAATACACCCCATTTAGCTTATCGCCTTCATCAAAAATAACATCGCCTTTTTTAATAATTTGAGTTGTTTTACATCCAGAAATTCTTATCAATTCATCTTTTGTCAATGACTTTAAAGAGTTGAATTGACGAATGATACATTGTTCACATTTACTCATACCTAATTTTTGTGTTTCGTAAAAATAATCAAAACATGACAAATATCATATTTTAAAACTACTTGTTTTATGACTTTTGCTAACAGGTATAAATGAGCAAATATTATGGACAAGGTCTCTTGTTTCCACTGTGGTGATAACTGTAACTCTTCGGTTATCAAATTCGACGATAAATCATTTTGTTGCAATGGTTGTAAAACTGTATATGAGATTTTTTCCGAAAACGATTTAAAATGCTATTACGATTTACAATCCTCACCAGGAGCTATTCCTAAAGAAATTGAAGGCAAATATGATTTTCTAGCACAAGAAAATATTATTGAAAAACTTACAGAATTTAATGATGGTAAAACCCAAATCACGACACTATATATACCTCATATACATTGTAGTTCCTGCATTTGGATTCTAGAAAATTTAAACAAATTAAATCCCAATATTTCATCTTCTCAAGTTGACTTTGGAAAGAAAAAAGTACGAATAACTTATAATTCAGAAAACTATTCCCTTAAAGAAACTGTCTTATTATTAAGCTCCATTGGTTATGAACCATATATATCATTAGACAATTTTAAAACTGGGAAAGAACATATTAACAGAACTTTAATTTATAAACTCGGGATTGCTGGTTTTGCTTTTGGCAATGTAATGTTTCTCTCATTTCCTGAATATTTTGAAGTAGGAGAATTTTGGTTAGAACAATATAAGCATCTGTTTCGCTGGCTCATGTTTACTTTTTCACTGCCAGTAGTTTTTTATGCTGGACAAGATTACTTTATTTCAGCGTACAAAGGTTTACGATCTAAATTATTAAATATTGACGTGCCAATAGCCCTGGGTATTGCTGTGCTTTTTATACGAAGTACTGTTGAAATAATTTTCGATTTAGGCTCAGGTTTTTTTGATAGCTTAACTGGATTGGTGTTCTTTTTATTACTCGGGAAGTTTTTTCAACAAAAAACGTATTCATTCCTTTCCTTTGAGCGTGATTACAAATCTTATTTCCCAATCGCTATTACCAAAATTTCAAATGGCATTGAATCTCCAATTCAAGTGTATGACATACAAAAGGGAGATAGACTGCTAATTAGAAACGAAGAATTAATTCCAGTGGATGGTATTCTCATCAATGGCAAAGCAAGAATTGATTACAGTTTTGTTACAGGCGAATCTGAAACTGTAAGTAAACAATCTGGTGACAAGCTTTACGCTGGTGGCAAGCAGACTTCTGGGGTAATTGAAATGGAAGCCATAAAATCAGTTGAACAAAGTTATTTAACTCAATTGTGGAGTAATGATGTGTTTAGCAAAAACAAAGAAGATGGCTTTACTACCTTAACTAATAGTATTAGTAAACGATTCACTATTGCAGTATTAAGTATAGCCTTCATAGCAACTGCGTATTGGTTACTTGTTGATGCTTCAAAGGCGATTAATGTGTTTACAGCAGTATTAATTATTGCATGTCCTTGTGCCATTGCACTCTCAGCTCCTTTTACATTTGGAAACTTACTTCGCATCTTTGGGAAATTGAAATTTTATGTAAAAAATGCTTCGGTTATTGAGCAATTGGCAGCTATCAATACCATAATTTTTGATAAAACCGGAACTATTACTTCCAATAAAAAGAGTAATGCAACCTATGATGGCGTAGCACTTTCCTTTTCTGAAGAAACACTATTAAAAAACACACTTCGAGGCTCAAATCATCCATTAAGTAGAACACTATATGATATTCTTGATGAGCACAATATTATATCACTAAACCATTTTCAAGAACATTTAGGAAAAGGTATTGAGGCTTCACATAATAATGATACCATCAAAATTGGATCAGCTAGTTTTGTCGGTACAGCTGACACTTCTGTATTAAATACAACGGTTCATGTTAGCACAAATAATGCGTACAAAGGAAAATTTAC
>CAZRDG010000182.1:0-5445 GCA_964598775.1 uncultured Lacinutrix sp. | reverse complement strand
AAGCCAAAGGTTGTGGCTATATTTTTGCAGGCGAATAAAAACTAAAAATATAAATTATGAAAACAATTATAAACATAGTCTTCGTAGTTGCTTTTATTTTTACGGCAACTGCGCAAGAAAAACCGGTTAAAATTCTGTTTGATGTTACAAGCTCAAATACATCTGTTCATGGTGCAACCATAAGGCACGTAAAAGGAATGTCTAATGCATACACTGACTCAAAATTTGAAGTTGTATTATACAGTGGATCCTATGAAATGGTACTTAAAGAAAAGTCAACTGTAGCAAAGGAAATTGAAGAGCTTGCAAAAAATCCGAATGTCTCTTTTGTCATTTGCCAAGCAACAATGAACCGTCACAAGATTGCACAAAATGATTTAATCCCAGGTGTCACTTCCGTACCTGATGGAATTTTAGAAATCGTTCAAAAGCAAGCTGAAGGTTGGGGCTATATTAAGGAAGCCCAATAATAAATAGAAAGAGGAGATACAACTAAGATTGTTATCTCCTCCTCTATTTTTTTAAGTATCAGATTGACTATTTAATGATAAGCTTTTTTATTGTTGATGAATCATCTACAGATATTTTAAGTAAATAAATTCCAGAGGTTAAACCTAAATTAAAAGTAGCTTTGTTTTTAACTGAGAGGTTTTTAACTTGTTTACCTAGAATATCATAAATTATAACTTTACCATCAGATTTCAATCCAGAAATGGTTAAACTATTATATGTTGGGTTTGGATAAATTTTCAATTCTTCAATTGATTCAGTTTCACTTCCTAGAGTATTTTCTACCGTAAATAATGCTTGTTTTGTGATTTCATTTCCACAATCATCCTTCAATGTAAAAGTTACAGTTTCTGTTCCAACTGTATTACAATCATAACTCAATCCAGTACTATCATTAGAAACTGTTGCAGTACTGCAAGTATCCTCTCCAGAAAAACTAGCTAACCAAGTATTATATGCCTCTAATGGGTCTGAAAATCCATCACAAGAAAATGTATAATCTGCAGGTTCAACGATCCATGTTGGATCTGAAGAGTCTTCAATGGTGAAGGTTGCATCTTTAGTTTTTATATTTCCACATTCATCAGACAAAGTAAATCTTACAGTTTCTGTACCAATTGCACCACACAAATCACTTAAACCTGAGCTATTGTGTGTTACTGTGGCATTACCGCATGACACAGTTCCAGAAAAACTATTTAACCATGCACTAAATGCACCTCCTGGATCTGAAGTACCATCACATTCAACAGTCATATCAGTTGGTTCATTGGTCCATGATGGCCCATCAAATGAAATTCTTCGCAATTCTCCATTGAAAATATTAACATAATATACAAAACCATCTAATGGATTTTGCGTCATATGCACTATACCATCACCAGTATTTATTGGTGCTAATTCCGAAATATCACTAATCCAATTTTGAGTACCATCAGTTAGAGTAGCTATATTAATCCAGTTTCTTACATAATCTGTAAACAAATATTTGCCTGTCATACTGCTACCAAGTGCATCACCTTCAACATAAACACCAGCTATAGCTGTATTTCCTCTGAATTGTACGCCTGTTGTTGGCGATCCAGAAACACCAACTCTTGGATCTGTAGGTGTTGCACCGCTAAACCAGGGCACACGAGCCTCATTAGTTCCACCATGTTTCCATGCAACCTCTGGCCTATCGTGAACAAAACGTCTTAACGAAGGATCTGAATTATCTATCCAGTCGATTGGTTGAGGACAATTATCTTTAAATAGTTCATTTGCTTCATCTGGATTTGTAGCACCACTATTGTAATAACTATTAAGCTGTGTAAGTCCTTCATACAATGGCCAACCTCCATTTAATCCTCCTTTGTCAAAAATGTGCAAGTCTTCCCATGTATTCCAGCCTACATCAGCTACATGAATAATTCCAGGGTCACCATCTGCTGGGTTTGAACTTCCACTTCCAGGCTGAATTGACATCCTAAATGGATGACGCAATCCCATTGCCCATATTCTGGACTCCGGAGATCTCGGATCTGATCCATCGTAATGAGGATTTGAAGGCAAACCATCTCCTGTATCAGGATCAAGTCGCAACACTTTTCCACAAAGAGAAGTAATCATCTGGCTTCTGAATGCTCCAACATTTTCTTCAGGTCTCATAATTCCGTCATTAATTGCTTGTTGATAGTACGTTTCACTAGCACTTCCAACATCAGTAGAAGCATAACTCGCATTATCACCTGTAGATACTAAAAGTGTTCCATCATTGGCAAAAATAACAGTCCCACCAGCATGAGATTCGTGTGTTAAAGGTACTCCCGTTGCAACTGATTCTCCCAAGAGAACGGTTCTTGAACCATAGTCTGTTGTTAAAGGGTCACTTCCTAAATTCAATTGATAACGCGTTAACCTGCTTATTGAAGCCTCATAATAGTCATTGTCATTTGGATCATACTGAGGAGTTCCATAATTCATAAGATGCTCTCGATCTACCATATAATACATGTACACCAATCCATTAGATTCAAAATCTGGGTCAAGGCAAAAACTTGCAAAACCAAAATCTCTCCAATCGCCAACTTCAGCCGATATATCCAAAACTGGAGTTGATTGCTTAACATAAGAAGATCCATTCCAGTTAGACACATAAACATGGCCTCTTTTTTCCCAGACAAACATTCGTGTTCCATCTGCATTAAAAACCACACCCATTATTGTATTATAACCAGATTGAACCAACTCATAATTATAGGTAGGAGCTGGTGTATTTGAAAATAATTGAACTTCTGACAATTGAAGACTGTTTTCTGTACCACATTGAGTCTCAAAATTAATTCTGTAATATTTGTAGAATGTAGTGTTACTAAAGCTGTATGTTCTTTGATGAAATCGAGTACTAACACATGGAATTAATCCTGTAGTAATTTGAGTAAAACTACTGCCATCATTTGATCCTGAAATTGTGTAATTTTGAGGGTCTCTATTTGGAATATCATTTGCTGTTGTTATGGAAATAGAAGATGCTGCCTCTGAGTTACCTCCCAAATCTACAGTAAAACCCATTCCATCATTAAAATTAAAATCTAAAAATTTAGTTGAAGTAGAACCATCTATAATATTGATAACTGTTTCATTTGAAGGAGAACTTACAGAACCAAATTCTGTAATGGACATTGCTGGAGAAAAAATAGGTGTTTGAGAAAACCCTATGTTAATAGTAATTAATAAAAAACTTGAAAAAACAACAACCTTAAAAATAGACTTCAAATAACAGCAAAACATAACGCAGATGAAATATTACAGTTTAGATAATGATTTTGCTATTAATCTATTAGCTAATTTATGAAATAGTTATGAGTAAATACATTAAAGTTTATTGTTTTCGATTAAACCCCAAAAAGACAGGCAACTACAGAAGGGCATCATAGAGTATTTCGACTGGATGTTTAGCCGTCTTTCTAACACCATCAAATATTTGATGCCTGCAACTCGTTCCATTTGCAGCTAATATTACATTTTTATTTGCTTTTTTTAATGAAGGAAACAAAACTTGGTTGCCAATTTTCTGACTTAATTGGAAATGTTCTTTTTCATACCCAAACGAACCAGCCATGCCGCAACAGCCAGAAGGTATTTCGCTTACAGTATAATTAAATGGTAAACTCAAAATACTTTTTGTAAACTTAGTTTGAGATAATGCTTTTTGATGGCAGTGTCCATGTAATAGAATTTGCTTTGACTCTTTAGTAAACACTTCAGAGTTAATATTCTTTGCTTCTATTTCATTTGCTAAAAATTCGTCAATTAGAAACACCGATTGGCTTAAAATGGTAGCTTCCTCTTTCAAAGTTTGATCAACTAAGTTTATATACTCATCTCTAAAACTTAAAATCGCGGAAGGTTCGATACCGATTAAAGGGATATCATTTGAAACCAAATCTTTAAATTGAGTCACATTTGTCGTCGCAATATTTTTGGCTTCTTTTAAAAACCCTTTTGAAATGTATGCCCTACCACTTTCTTCATGATCTACCGCTAATACTTCATAGCCTAAGCTATTTAATAAAAGGATGGCTTTTTTACCAATTTCAACATCGTAATAATTGGTGTATTCATCAAAAAACAAATATACTTTCCTAGCTTTTTCTGTTTGCTTAAACGATTTAAACCATTTGCCTAATGTTTGTTTTTGTAATTTAGGCAGTGATCTTTTAGTTGCTATTCCAAGTCCAGATTTGAACCATTTTTGATTAACAATAGCATTGTGAATTTTAGGAAACATAGATGCGATGCCATTCAATTTGGCATTGCTTGCTACTAAATTGTCTCTAAGTGATCGTGATTTCCCTTTGTAATATTGATACTGAAACTCAGCTTTCAATGTTGCCATGTCAATATTTGATGGACATTCAGATTTGCAACCCTTACAAGAAATGCACAAATCCATTGCTTCCTTTATTTCAGGATGATCAAAAGGATTTTCCTTAGTATTTTGAGTTAAAAATTCACGCAATACATTGGCTCTTCCTCTAGTCGTATCTTTTTCATCTAAAGTTGCTCTATAACTTGGACACATAGTTCCTCCTGCAAAATTCAGTTTTCTACAATCGCCAGAACCATTACATTTTTCAACAGTTTTTAATATACCTCCCTCATCGTTAAAATTAAAAATTGTTTCCACTTTTGGAACAAATACATCTGCCTTATAACGCAAATTTTCATCCATTGGCTTGGCATTTACAATCTTTCCAGGATTAAAAATATTGCTTGGATCCCAGGTTTGTTTTATGCTTTTAAAAAGCTCATAGTTTTTATTTCCTAGCACTAAGGGAATAAACTCTGCACGAACACGACCGTCGCCATGCTCACCACTCAAAGAACCTCGATATGACTTAACCAATTTTGCCGAAGCCTCACTAATGTCTCTGAATAGTTTTACATCTTCAGAAGTTTTTAAATCCAAAATTGGTCGCAAATGCAATTCTCCAGCTCCAGCATGAGCATAATACACAGCTTTTTGATTATAAGATGTCATCAACGCAGTGCAGGCTTCAATATATTCTGGTAAATCTTCAACAGCAACTGCTGTATCTTCAATACAAGCTACAGCTTTTTTATCGCCAGGAATATTAGCTAAAAGCCCTAAACCTGCTTTTCGTAAATTCCAAACGCTTTCCGTGTCTTTATCAATTATTTTAGGATGTGCATAGCCTAATCCTTTTTGCTGAAGCGTTAGGATTAATTCCTTTGCTTTAGATCTTGCTTCAATTAAAGAATCTTCTCTAAATTCAATAATTAAAATGGCTTCTGGGTCGCCTTCAACAAAAAACCGATTCTTTTGTTGTTCAATATTATTTTTGGTGCAATCCAGTATGGTTTTATCCATGAGTTCGCAAGCTGTTATGTCCTTTTGCATTGCAATAATTGTTGCTTGATTTGTGTTTG
>CAZRDG010000181.1:0-5459 GCA_964598775.1 uncultured Lacinutrix sp. | reverse complement strand
ACCAATTCTTCCAACTTCGCCAATCTTGGATCAGGAACATTTACCACTCCAATATTAGGCTCTATTGTACAGAAGGGAAAGTTAGCACTCTGTGCTTTGGCATTAGACAAACAATTAAATAAGGTTGATTTTCCAACGTTTGGTAATCCTACAATTCCTGCTTTCATCGATTAATTTATTATTGGTTTCCGTTGTCGCGGAAATATATTTTTTGCGAGTGCAAATGTAACTATTTTAGCAAGAATTTTATATACGAAGGTTACAAATTGTTATTGTCTATTCAGACACCTTTTCATAAACACCATCAGATACAATGTCTGTAGAGTTTAGAAGGTCATCTATATAATCCCTATACTCTTCAAAGAAAATAGATTTTCGAGCATTCCAGTAAAGTTTAAATCCTGGTTGATCTTTCACACCATAAACAACTTGATTTAATGATTTTGGGATTCGTTCATCAAGCGTACCTTCTAATGAAAGATAAAAGCTATTTTGAAAAGTTAGAAAAAGAGCATGAAAGCTATAAATATGCTGTATTCGTTCCTCTTTCGTCATAGTTTCTGGATTTGCAAGAAATCTATAAAAAGATGCACTAGCTTCTGCATTTGAACCCATAGTAACGTACCAATTTGTCATCGTATCAATAGTGGCAGTTGCAGTGGCTGATCTCGTTGCGACTGTGTTTTCTTTTAGTTGGATACCAACAAAAACCAAGGAGATTAAAATTCCAAGTCCTCCTAGAATTTCTATTAATAATGCAATTTTTTTAAGTTTAACTTTCATACGTTTTGAATTATTCTAACTTTTTGGTGGATCCTTATCACCATAAATATTCTATAACGTGTAAGTTAATAAATTTTTAAGCAAAATATAGTGCAAAAAAAATCCCAAGCCAAAGCTTAGGATTTTATAAGGTTAACAATAAATTATAAATTACTCATCTGGATGCATAAAGCGTTGTTTTCCCAACAAAACTTCTTCTGTTTCCACATGGTTGTCATCAGGTACACAACAATCTACAGGACAAACAGCAGCACACTGTGGTTCTTCATGAAATCCTTTGCACTCTGTGCATTTATCTGGAACAATGTAATATATCTCGTCACTTATTGGTTCTTGGGCTTCATCTGCATCTACTGACTTGCCATTTGGTAAAACCACATTTCCCTTTAAACTTGTACCATCATTATACCTCCAATCATCAGCTCCTTCATATATAGCAGTATTAGGGCATTCTGGTTCGCAAGCACCACAGTTTATACATTCGTCTGTAATTATGATTGCCATAACAATTTTTAGTTTTAGTTTGCTTAAATTTGCAGCTGCAAAAATAACGCCAAAACAATTCATAACCAAACCATATAATGAATTTAGAAGAAAGAATAAATGCCTTCACCGAATTGGGGAAATTTCTAAGTCAGTTTACTCAGAAAGGCATTCAAAAAAACCCAACTATGATTCATAATGATTTGTTTTTTGATGGATTTAAACATCAAATAAAATTGGCGCAAGAACACAATGGTTGGTTCACAGATGAGAATATTTATTTTGCGCTAGAAGGATGGTCTAATTTATTGAAATACAATCCTATTAACAAATGGTTAGAGAAGTACAACTTTAACAATAAAGAGTCAAAAAAAATTGCCATTATCATGGCAGGAAATATTCCATTGGTTGGATTTCATGATTTTATTTCTGTGCTTATTTCTGGTCATGATGTGTTGGTTAAACAATCATCAAACGACAGGCATCTTCTTCCCTTTTTAGGTAAATATTTAGAGCATGTTGCTCCTGGTTTTAAGAAAAAAATAACATTTACAGAAGATAAGCTTGAAGGTTTTGATGCTGTAATTGCCACTGGAAGTGATAACACTGCGCGCTATTTCGAATATTATTTTAAAGAGGTTCCATCTATCATAAGACGAAACAGAAATTCTGTTGCAGTTTTAACAGGAAAAGAGTCTACCGAACAACTAGAGGCACTATCTGACGACATTTTTAGGTATTATGGTTTAGGTTGCAGAAATGTATCTAAACTTTTTATACCAAAGGAATATGACTTCGCTCTATTTTTTGAAGCGATTTACAAATGGCATCCCATCATTCATCAGGCAAAGTATGCCAATAATTACGATTACAATAAAGCAGTATACTTAATGAGTGAGTTTGACATACTTGAGAACGGATTTTTAATGATTAAGGAAGATGAGAGTTATGCGTCACCAATCGCTACAGTGTTTTATGAATACTACGATTCAAGCGAATCTTTAAAGGAAAAACTCAGTAATGACAAAGAAAAAATCCAATGTATTGTCTCCTCTGGATTTTTAGATTCTGAAATTAATTTTGGTCAAACACAGCGTCCAGAATTAGATGACTATGCTGATAATGTTGATACCATTGCATTTTTGTTAAAAATTTGATGACAAAATTATCATATTCATAACACAATTAAAGTCAAAAATTAGCACCTTTGCAACTTAGCAAAAACACAAATAAATACATACAAATGAAACGTCATAATTTTAGTGCAGGACCTTGTATCTTACCTCAAGAAGTTCTCTTAAAGGCCTCAGAAGCAGTCATGGATTTAAATGGTAGTGGACTTTCACTTATTGAGATCTCACATCGCAGCAAGCCTTTTGTAGATGTCATGGAAAAAGCTAGAGCATTAGCTTTAGAACTGCTTGGTTTAGAAGGTAAAGGATACAAAGCATTATTTCTTCAAGGAGGTGCTAGCACACAATTTTTAATGGTTGCATTAAACTTGTTAGAAAAAAGAGCAGGTTATTTAAACACTGGAACATGGAGTGATAAAGCCATTAAAGAAGCACAGATTTATGATGATGTTTATGAAGTTGCTTCTTCTAAAAGCGCAGGTTATAATTATATTCCAAAGGGTTATGAAATTCCAACAGATTATGATTATTTCCACTGTACATCGAACAATACTATTTTTGGAACTCAAATGAAAGAATTTCCAAATAGTCCAATTCCGATGGTTTGCGACATGAGTAGTGATATTTTTTCACGACAGTTAGATTTTTCAAAATTTGATTTAATATATGCTGGAGCACAAAAAAATATGGGACCAGCTGGAACAACTTTAGTGGTTATCAAAGAAGATGTTCTTGGAAAAGTATCTCGTAAAATTCCATCAATGATGGATTACAAAGTGCATATAAGCAAAAGTAGCATGTTTAACACTCCTCCTGTTTTTGCAGTATATACGTCAATGTTAACGCTAGAATGGCTAAAAAACTTAGGAGGCATAAAAGCTATTGAAGAAGAAAATGAAAAGAAGGCACGCTTGCTGTACTCTGAAATTGATTTGAACCCGTTATTTAAAGGTTATTCAGTTAAGGAAGACAGATCTATTATGAATGCGACATTTACCTTGGCAAATGAAGACTTAAAAGAAACGTTTGACACCATGTGGAAAGAAGCAGGAATTGAAGGTTTAAATGGACATAGAAGTGTTGGTGGTTATAGAGCATCAATGTACAATGCACTTCCTTTAGAGAGCGTGCAAGTATTAGTTGAAGTAATGAGTGAATTAGAAAGTAAAGCATAAAAATGAAAGTATTAGCAAACGATGGTGTTTCACAAAGTGGAATTGACGCATTAGCAAAATCAGGATTTGAAGTAAACACAACAACAGTAGCACAAGAACAACTAGCAAATTACATTAATAAAAATGGTGTAGACGTATTACTTGTAAGAAGTGCAACTACCGTAAGAAAAGATTTGATAGATGCCTGTCCTTCATTGAAAGTAATTGGACGTGGTGGCGTTGGAATGGACAATATTGATGTAGACTATGCACGTAGTAAAGGTATTCATGTTATAAATACTCCTGCAGCTTCATCTAATTCTGTAGCAGAATTGGTATTTGCTCATTTATTTGGAGGAGCACGTTTTCTGTACGATTCTAATAGAAACATGCCCTTAGATGGTGATACTAAGTTTAAAAACCTCAAAAAAAGCTATGCCAAAGGAGTTGAACTTAGAGGTAAAACTATTGGTATTATTGGTTTTGGTCGTATTGGTCGTGAAGTAGCTAAAATTGCACTCGGAATTGGCATGAAGGTCATTGCAAGTGATAAATTTGTTGGTAAAGCTACTATAAAAGTAGAATTTTACAATGGTCAGTTTATTAACGTAGATATTGTAACACAACCAATGAAAGATGTCTTAAAAGAGTCTGATTTTATTACGCTACATGTACCTGCACAAAAAGATTATGTGATTGGTAAGAAACAATTGGAAATGATGAAGAATGGTGTCGGTATTGTCAATGCAGCGCGTGGTGGTGTAATTGACGAAGTTGCACTTATTGAAGCTTTGGAATCTGGTAAAGTAGCATTTGCTGGTTTGGATACATTTGAGGAAGAGCCAACTCCAGCTATTCAAGTACTAATGAATACTAAAATTTCGTTAACTCCTCATATTGGTGCAGCAACGAATGAAGCTCAAGATAGGATTGGAACTGAGTTAGCAACACAAATTATTAGTCTCTTAAAATCTGAAAACACTTAGACCGCAAAATAATTGTGACCAAAAGGTTATTATGGAGTCCTAACATTAAACGTTAGGACTTTTTTTGTACCTTAACGCATTAACATTAATCTCATTAAATATTAATTATGTCAGGAATTTTAGACTTACTAAACAGTGATTTAGGAAAAACAATTATCAGCGGTGTTTCGCAAGAATCTG
Organism: uncultured Lacinutrix sp.; assembly: GCA_964598775.1. Lineage (GTDB taxonomy): Bacteria > Bacteroidota > Bacteroidia > Flavobacteriales > Flavobacteriaceae > CAJQLB01. The sequence goes on along the minus strand of CAZRDG010000181.1, from coordinate 740 downwards.
GGCAACCTCAAGATAAAACAGGAAAACTTTTAACCATGGCAATGCCAGTTTTAATTCAAGCTATGAAACGTAATGCTTCTGCGCCTGAAGGTGCTCAAGGACTGATGAATGCCTTAAGTAGCAAGCATGATGGAAGTATTTTAGATAACCTTGGAGATTTGTTTGGAGGTGGAGTTTCAAATGATGTAACTAATGATGGTGAAAAAATTCTTGGGCATGTTTTAGGGAACAAACAGCAAACTGTCGAAACAGCTTTAAGTCAAAAATCTGGAATGGATGCAGGCTCTGTTTCACAAATTTTAAAAGTTGCAGCTCCGATTTTAATGGGTGTTTTAGGAAAGCAAAAACGAAGACAAGCCGTTCATAACACAAATGATATTGGAAGTCTTCTAGGAGGATTATTAAGTGGTAATTCAAAAGATCAAGAGCAAAGTTTCTTAGAATCTATTTTAGATGCTGATGGTGACGGAAGTATTATAGATGATGTCGCTGGAATGGTTTTGGGAGGAAGTAGTAGTAAAAAGAAAGGTGGACTTGGTGGATTACTTGGTGGACTTTTTGGAAAACGATAAAACTCATTCTATATTTTATAAAAGCCAAACAGTTTTGTTTGGTTTTTTTTTGTGTTAAAGAATACTAAGATTAATAACGATTTGGAACAATTTTTGTAATTTTAAATAAAAAGAAAGCAATGAAAAAGTTAATTCTTATACTAATCTTATTGGTTTTTATAGTGAGTT
>CAZRDG010000180.1:0-5464 GCA_964598775.1 uncultured Lacinutrix sp. | reverse complement strand
ATTTGAAATGGATGCTTCTGATATGCGAAAAATAATGAGTGACAAAACGTTTAAGACAATTTGGGGAGATTTAGTCGGTGACGAAGTAAAAACTGCGCCAAAAGGTTTTAACAAAGAACATGAAAACATTGATCTCATTAAAAAGAAAATGTACATTTTCACTAGAAAATTTACAGATAAAGAAGTGACATCCAATGATTTTATAAAGAGAGTAGACGATTCCTTTAAAGCCGTACGTCCTTTCTTCAATTACATGAGTGATGTATTAACAACGAACCTTAATGGTGAGTCCCTAATTTAAACGGCTGCCAAGGTTTTAGGCGCAATTATAATTTGAATATTGTCAATCAAGCGTTCCTTTACGATATTCATCATTCGTTTGTTTAAAGCTGAAGAGTTTTGTATGTATACCAAGTACTCATCAACCGTAAACATTCCAATAACCATTCCTTTTAGACTATTTCTAAATTTCATGTCTTTGTGTATTGAATTGTTAATGTAGTCTATTTGTTTTTCAGTTGATAAATCATAAAAAACATTCTTATGCTTTGATGCATAATTTTTAAAAACTTCAATAAAAAAATCATTTTGAAGCTTAATAATTGGACGCAAAACTAAGTTTTGAAAACGTTCTTCGGTAGACATTCCGTCGTTGATTGTTGTGGTCATATAATCAGGACGAATGCGTTTAAGGTCAAGGTCTCTATCAATCATAAGGCAAAGATTTTGAATAAAATTAATGAAACCCTTATGCTTTTAAAACAGATATCTTTAAGGGTTGTTAACGATGTTATTAACATAAAAAAGCCGATTCATATTGAATCGGCTTTAGTTGGTTGGTTATTAGTTAAATAAAAAAGATTCTATTCGTCCAAAAATTCTTCAAACGATTTAAAGGTCACATCTTTTGCTTTCTTTTCAAGTTTTTCAAAATCTGATTTCGCTTTATTGAAACGAGCCTCAATAATTCTTAAATTTTCTAATTCGTTATTGGAAGGCTTATCATAGCTACTCGCTACTTTGCTATATAAATCAGCCATTTTTTCTCGTAGCTGAGGTTCTGCAGAACTAACATAATTATCACCAGTTGTAATAACTAATGTTTCTTTCAAACTATTTAACGAATCCTTTAGTTTGCTTTTCGTTGTAGGAAATACAATAATTTCATCAATTTTGTATACTAAATATGCTAATTCCTGAGTCATATCATACAACTTCATTGTAGTATCATGCTTAAGTTTTCGGTCTGAATCTGACAAATCGGTTCTTTTATCATTTACAACTTCAAAAATATGCTCAAAAGTTTCTTTCCCTTTGGTTATTACAGCTTTATATTTTCCAGCTGGAACTCTTGGAGAGGTAAAGCCTCCGAAACTAAAAGTCTTTCCTTTTGCCACTTTTGGATTTTTTATATTTCCAGACCAGTTTACAATATTTATACCCTTTGATTTTCCAGGTGTAATTGTTGAAATAACATTGCCATCCATATCCTGAATTTCCATAATCATTTTACCGAATGTATGACGTTTAGGAAGCAAATATTTTATTTTTGGTGAAGTAGAAGCATTTTGACCAACAAATTGAGTCTCTGCTCCAAAACTTCCTGCAAATCCACTTTCGTCGGAAAGCACCATAGGTTCAGAATTAAAGAAATGAACGTTTTCAGATAAAGCTTCAGTTGTGATTTCTCTTAATGGTGAAATGTCATCAATAATAATAACACCTCTACCATGAGTTCCCATAACCAAATCGTTTGTTCTTTTCTGTAAGTCTATAAAATGTACTGCAACTGAAGGCATGTTCTTAGTAAACTTACTCCATGATTTACCACCATCAGCAGTAATATATAGTCCAAATTCTGTTCCTAAGAAAAGTAAATCTTCATTAACATAATCTTCCTGAATGTTTCTAGTAGTGCCCACTACATCTTCAGAAATAATGTTTGTCCATGTTTGTCCAAAATCTGTTGTTTTGTAAGCATAAGGATTCATGTCACCTGTTGTATGACCATCAAAAACCACATAAGCTGTACCTTTTCCATGCACACTTGCTTCAATGTGATACGTCCAAGTATTTTTTGGTAAACCATTAATATTACCAACTACATTAATCCAAGTTTTTCCTCCATCTTGTGTTACTTGTACATTACCATCATCTGTACCAACCCAAATAACGTTTTCATCCAATGGAGATTCTGCTATAGTAAAAATAGTAGTATGGTTTTCTGCTCCAGAATTGTCCATAGATAGTCCACCAGAATCTGCTTGGTTTTGCTTGTTAGGATCGTTGGTCGTTAAGTCTGGCGAAATAATTGTCCATGTATCTCCCATATCTTCAGATTTATGAAGATATTGACTTCCCATATAAAAACGATCAGGCTGATGAGCACTGATTGCCATAGGTGCATTCCAGTTGTATCTTAACTTTGCATGTCCTTCTTGTGCTAAAGGTTGAATCGTTTTAACCAATTTTCTATCTACATCATATCTCCAAACATTTTCTGCACCTTGCATTTCAGAATAGATAATATTTTTTGTAGGATGTTTTAACACTCTAAAACCATCACCACCACCAATAGAGTTCCAGTCAGCAGCATTAACTCCACCACTTGAAGACGAAGGACCATACCATGAACCATTATCTTGTAGGCCACCATATACATTGTAAGGTTCGGCATCATCAACACTTATTTGGTAAAACTGAGACAGTGGTAAGTTCTCTACTATTTCCATGGTTGTGCCACCATTCCAAGAACGATAAACTCCACCATCTGTTCCAGCATACATTCTATCTGAATCATTGATATCAAAAATAATATCATGAATATCGCTATGCATATTCCCAAGAGATTTAAATGTTTTTCCTCCATCTCTTGAAATTGAACCTGTAAGACCTCCTTTTACAACCACGTCTGGATTTCTAGGATCGATAGTTATTCTTGAGAAATAAAATGGACGTACAGTAATACCAAAATCGTTATTAAGTTGTTCCCAACTATTTCCTGCATCATTACTTCTGTATAATCCCTTTCTTGTATCTTCTTCAGCTTCAATTACAGTGTATAAGATATTTGAATCTGATGGTGCTACAGCAATAGCTAAACGTCCTAATTTGCCTTTAGGAAAACCATTATGAATTTTGTTCCAAGTTTTTCCAGCATCAGTAGATTTGTATAAGGCGCTATTGTCACCTCCTGATTCAAACGACCAACCTGTGCGTCTAAATTCCCACATTGAAGCATATAGAATGTCAGGGTTGTTAGGATCCATTGCCATGTCTGCAGCACCAGTTTTCTCGTTTACATAGAGAATTTTTTCCCAAGTTTTACCAGCATCCATAGATTTGTAAACACCACGCTCTTCACTATCAGACCATAAAGCACCTAAAACTGCTACATAAACTTCATTTGAGTTTTTGGGATTTACTATAATATTAGCAATACGTTCAGATTTTTCAAGCCCAATTTTATTCCAAGTGGTTCCTCCATCTGTAGATTTATAAAGTCCATCTCCATAAGACACACTGTTTCTTGTCCAGGTCTCGCCAGTTCCAACATAAACTACATTGTCAGGATCGTTTGGATCGACTTCCACTGCGCCAATGGACTGACAATAGTCATCAAAAATTGGATTAAAGGTAGTTCCTGCATCATTGGATTTCCAAACACCACCTCCAGCTGTTCCAGCATAAATAATTCTAGCATTGGTAGGATGAGCTTCTAGGTCATTTATTCGCCCACTCATTAATGCTGGACCAATATGACGTGCTCTTAAGTCACCAAATAATTCATCTAATTTAATAGTGTTTTCATCTTGAGCTTGAATATTTATTGAAGTAAGAATCAGGCCCAAAAAAAGCAATGATAGTTTTTTCATGAAATTATATTTTTTTTGATTGGTAAAAATAAAGCCTCAATTAAATTATTGAGGCTTTAAATATAAGTATGTTAGTTTTTCTTGTCTTCTGTCGCTATTTCTTCTGGAAATTTAAATACACTTTCATCAATTGTTGGATTGATTTCTATGGTATCGATAGTAATACCTTGTCCTTGACCACCTTTAACACCTTGAGATAGAGAAAAAGGAAAATATAAGCCTTCAACTTCCTGATAATCACTCATTTTAGCTTCCGAAATCATTCCTTTGCCAGGACCCATTCTAACTTCAGTATGAACTACTAATGGGACAAAGTTTTCTGCGTCAAAAAAGTAAATGCTTGAATTTTCTACTTCTTCGCCTTCTACAATCATAGGCTTTTTAGTTATTTTAATCTTAAAAGTATCTGTTCCGTCTATTGCTTCTTTACCCAATAATTCTACAGTATAACCTTTGTCCTTATAATTTAAAAAAGGATCTGGAAAATCTGCAGCTTGAATTTTCATATTATCTGTACTTTCTTGATCACTTTTTTCAGCTTTTTGAGTTTGAAAATTTGTGCTCCAAAGCGTCTCTCCATCAAATACACCTTGTTTAAGTTCTAAGCCTTGAAAGCTAATAGATGTCATTTGTTTTCCATTTTTAAGTTGAACTATTTCCAAAGGAATTTCCATTCCACCTTGGTTGACCTTTGCAGTCATTTTAATACCTTCTAATTTTTGCCAAGCTTCAATTCCTCCAGTATTTTCAAAGTAGCTAGCTATGATTTCATCAGCAGTTTGAGCATTTGTTTGTGTAAAAGCAGTTACAACTAAGGCAAGCAATAATAATTTAATAGTTTTCATATTTTTTTTGTTATAAATTTATTTTTGTTTTTCAATAACTATTCCAAAAATGATGTTTAAGTAATATTTGTCATGTCGTTGGTCTGCGAATTTACTAAAATGTTACAACAAGATTTGATTTTATAGATATTTTATGATAAAATAATTGATAATGGATAATTGGGATTCGATTTTCTTTATCTCTATCTTTGACATCAATTTCAGAATTATTTCTCAACATGCAAAAACAACTTATTGAATGCGTTCCAAACATAAGCGAAGGACGCGATTTAGATAAAATACATACCATTGCCAGTATTGTTGAAACTGTTGAAGGTGTAAAGCTTTTAGACGTTGATCCTGGAGCAGCGACCAACAGAACTGTAATTACCTTTGTTGGTGAACCAGAACAAGTTATTGAGGCAGCATTCATTTTAATAAAAAAAGCATCTGAACTTATTGATATGAGCAAACATAATGGTGAGCATCCACGCTTTGGTGCTACTGATGTTTGTCCATTAGTGCCAATTTCAGGAATCACTTTAGAAGAAACGGCAAAGTACGCTCATAAACTAGGAAAGCGTGTAGGAGTGGAGCTAGATATTCCTGTGTATCTGTATGAAAAGGCTGCACAAGAGCCGAAACGTGTTAATTTAGCTAACTGTAGAGCGGGTGAGTATGAAGGCTTACCTAAAAAACTCTCCGATCCTAATTGGAAACCTGATTTTGGACCAGCAGAGTTTAATAAAAAGGTGGCTTTAACTG
>CAZRDG010000179.1:0-5464 GCA_964598775.1 uncultured Lacinutrix sp. | reverse complement strand
TAAAAGCAAATCCTATTAAGGCAAATGATAATAAAAATAATTTTTTCATAAGTTTTAAATTTTTGTAAATGTAATTATTTAGATTAAAAAATTATATAGCCATAACGCTAATATTATGCCAATATTGAATTTTATCTTAAAAAAATGAAATAATCTAAGCTTTATTCAAAATCGATTTTTGTTTCTCTAATATTACAATTACATTAGCAAAACTAACTATAAGAATGCATAATTAATGGCTGGAAATTCCTTCGGAACTATTTTTAAACTAACAACCTTTGGTGAATCACATGGAATAGCAATTGGTGGTGTAATTGATGGTTGTCCTGCGGGACTTCATTTAGATATGGATGCTATTCAAAACGAAATGAATAGACGAAAACCTGGGCAATCTGAAATTGTGACACAACGTAAAGAACCTGACACTGTCGAATTTCTGTCAGGAATTTTTGAAGGTCAAACCACTGGTACATCAATTGGTTTCATTATTAAAAATGCAAATCAGAAATCAAAAGACTATTCGCATATTAAAGATGTCTATAGACCAAGTCATGCAGATTATACGTACGATAAGAAATATGGTGTTAGAGATTATAGAGGTGGTGGACGAAGCTCAGCAAGGGAAACTGCATGCAGAGTTGTGGCAGGAGCAATTGCAAAACAACTTTTAAAAGATGTGAAAATTAATGCTTTCACCTCTTCGGTTGGAAATATATTTATTGATAAACCTTATCAGGATTTAGATTTATCAAAAACCGAAAGCAATGCTGTGCGTTGTCCTGACGAGGCTATTGCTAACAAAATGATTGCACGTATTAAAGAAATCAGAAAAGAAGGCGATACCATTGGTGGAACAGTTACTTGTGTTTTACAAAATGTTCCTGCAGGATTAGGCGAACCTGTTTTTGATAAACTTCATGCCGAATTAGGGAAGGCTATGCTTTCAATTAATGCTGTAAAAGGTTTTGAATATGGCAGCGGATTTTGTGGAGTTCAGATGAAAGGAAGTGAGCACAATGATATTTTTAATTCAGATGGCAGCACTAAAACCAATTTGTCTGGAGGTATACAAGGAGGTATTAGTAATGGCGAAGATATTTATTTTAGAGTGGCTTTTAAACCTGTTGCAACCATTATGCAAAAACAAGAGACAATTAATGCAGATGGAAACACACTAGAAATGCAAGGAAGAGGTCGTCATGATCCTTGTGTAGTTCCAAGAGCAGTGCCAATTGTTGAGGCTATGGCAGCCTTAGTGTTGGCTGATTATTATTTACTAAACAAGATTACTAAACTATAACTGAATATGAAAAAACTCGCATTACATTGGCAAATTTTAATAGGAATGCTTTTAGGTCTCATCTTTGGATTTATCATGCTTCAAATTGATGGCGGAAAGGATTTTACAGACGATTGGATAAAACCATTAGGAAGTATTTTCGTTAAGCTATTGAAACTTATTGCAATCCCATTAATCCTTGCATCTTTAATAAAAGGAATTTCAGATTTAAAAGATATTTCCAAATTCAAAAGTATTGGTATTCGTACGATAATCACTTATGTAATCACAACTGTTATCGCAATTTCTATTGGTTTAGTAATCGTGAATGTGCTACAACCTGGTGATGGAGTTTCTGAAGAAACCATTGCTAAATTGACGAGCACTTATTCACAAGATAGTGGTGTACAAGGTAAAATTGCAGAAGCGTCAAAGCAAGTGGAAAGTGGACCACTTCAATTCGTTGAAGATATGGTACCAGATAATGCATTTAAAGCAATGAGCGATAATGCGCTAATGCTTCAAGTGATTTTCTTCTCAATATTTTTGGGAATTTCTATGTTATTGATTGGTGAAAAAAGGGCAGAACCACTAAAAAACCTGTTTGACTCATTAAACGATGTTGTTCTTAAAATGGTAGATTTAATTATGCTTACAGCTCCTTATGCTGTATTTGCATTATTGGCAAGTGTTGTTGTATCATCAGATGATCCTGATATTTTAGTCGCATTGGCACAATATGCTGGAGTTGTACTTCTAGGACTAATATTGATGATTACTTTTTATACTGCTGTTGTTGCAACCGTTACTAAAAAGAATCCATTTTGGTTTTTAAAAGAAATAAGTCCAGCACAATTATTAGCATTTTCAACAAGCAGTAGTGCTGCAACGCTTCCTGTTACGATGGAACGTGTTGAAGAACATATTGGCGTTGATAAAGAAGTATCAAGTTTTGTGCTTCCAGTTGGAGCAACGATAAACATGGATGGCACTAGTTTATATCAAGCTGTTGCTGCTGTGTTTATCTTTCAAGCCTTAGGATTAGACCTTACATTTGGAGATCAAATCACAATTGTTTTAACGGCTTTATTAGCTTCAATAGGTAGCGCTGCAGTTCCTGGGGCTGGAATGGTAATGTTAGTTATTGTTCTTGAGTCCGTTGATTTACCGCCCGAATTATTACCAATAGGCTTGGCATTAATTTTTGCCGTAGATAGACCTTTAGATATGTGTAGAACTGTTGTAAATGTAACTGGAGATGCAATGGTGGCCATGTTAGTTGCAAAATCTGTTGGTAAACTTGGTGAGCCAAAAGTTAGAAACTGGGATGATCATTATGACGAAGTAAAATAGTTTAGATTAGTATCAAGAATTTAAAGATTTAGGAAGATGAATGTTTGTTTTATTATGTATCCTTGGGAAGAGATTGACCCAGAAAACGACACGAGTTTAGCACTTATTAAAGAATGTTCAAAGCGTGGTCATGGTGTGGCTATGTGCACACCTGCAAATTTGACCATTAGAAATAGTGTGACTAATGCATTTTGTACGGTTATTGGTCGAATGGAAAAAGTTCCAGCTTCTTTAAAAGCGTTTTATAACAAGGCTAAATTACGCGAAGAAATGCTGCCACTTGCTGGTTTTGATGCCATCTTTTTTAGAGCAAATCCGCCATTGGATCCAATCATGCTCAATTTTTTAGACTCAGTTAAAGATGATGTGTTTATCATCAACTCACTTCGAGGTATGCGAGAGGCTAATAATAAACTTTATACTGCAGCTTTTGGTGATGCACACAGTAATATTATTCCAGCCACACATGTCTCAAAAAACAAAGACTATTTAGTGCAGCAGATTAAAGAATCTAAAGCTGATAAAATGATTTTAAAACCTTTAAATGGTTTTGGAGGTTCTGGTGTCATTCTAATAGAAAAATCTGCTATGAGCAATATTAATTCACTCTTAGACTTTTATATTACAGGTTCTGATGGTGTTTCAAATTATGTAATTCTTCAGGATTACATTGAAGGGCAGATAAAGGTGATGTTAGAATATTGTTATTAAATGGTGAGCCAGTTGGAGCTATGAAACGTGTTCCAGGAACTGATGATCATCGTTCAAACGTCTCAGCTGGCGGAAGTGTTCAAAAGCACACATTAACAAAAGCTGAAAAAGCATTGTGCAAACAAATTGGTCCTAAATTAGTAAAAGATGGCTTATATTTTGTTGGTATTGATGTTATAGGCGGAAAACTGGTTGAAGTAAATGTGATGTCTCCAGGTGGAATTACTTATATAAACAAAGTTTATAAACCTAAAGTAAAAATAGAAGAAAAAGTAATTGACTTTCTTGAAAGTAAAGTACTTGATAAACTTCAGGCTTTTGACAGACGTTCTCGTTTACGTAAAACGGTTGATGAAGCATAATAGCATAATCAGAAAGTTGTTGCAGTATTCAGTAATCTAAATCATATGACTCATATTTCTGTTCCTAAACCTGTTGTTTCTGCTGAATGGTTATATAATCGTTTAGACCATAGAAATCTGCTTATTTTTGATGCAAGTATGGATAAAGTGACTGCCGATGATAACGATTCTGAAGAGTTACAAATTCCGAAAACACAATTCTTTGATATTAAACAAGTATTTAGTGATACGACGGCGCCTTTTCCGAATACTGTACCTTCAGAAGAACAGTTTACAAAGGAAGCGCAGAAATTAGGAGTTAATTCAGATAGTACCATTGTAGTTTATGATGATAAAGGTATTTATTCTAGTGCGAGAGTTTGGTATCTGTTTAAAACTTTTGGGTTTAACAAAGTAGCAGTTTTAGATGGAGGTTTGCCACATTGGAAAGCTGCTAATTTTCCATTAGAAAAAAAGCTGAGAAACGAAAGACCCAAAGGTGATTTTGTAGGTCATTACAACCCTTATGCATTCAAGTTTTTTAATAATATTCAGGAATCGTCAAAAAATAAAGAGCATCTCATTATTGATGCTCGTTCGGCCAACCGATTTAAAGGCATCGTTCCAGAGCCTAGAAAAGGCCTAAGAAGTGGTACCATTCCAAATTCAGTAAATATTCCGTTTTCTGAGCTATTGAAAAATGGGCAAAAATTTAAATCTAAAAAGGAATTAGAAAATACATTTAATGCTATTAATGCAAAAGAACAGCATTTAGTATTTTCATGTGGTTCAGGAATTACAGCTTGTGTTTTGGCACTTGGAGCTGAATTAATTGGAAAAACAAACCATTCAGTTTATGATGGCTCATGGACAGAATATGGTTCATTAACAACAAAATAATTATGAAACAACCTCATTGGACCAAAGAAGAATTAGTCGCTTATATTTTACTATACACTGCGCATTCAAATTTTGATGAAGCGAATACAGAAAAGAATGTCATTATATCAAAAGTAGATATGCAAACATTTCAAAAAATTCATGATGAATTTGATAAAGACAACGATTACCAAAGTCTTCAAAAAATAATTCAAGGTGTAAAAGATCACAATTATGATGCTGATGAATTGCAATCACTATTTACAGATATTAAGGCTTTGTTTTTAAGTGATGGTGAGTATGACATCATGGAACGTAATATGTTTCTATACTTAAAAAAGATATTGAGCTAAAATGGAAAAACTTTCTATTGAATCCATTATTAATAAAATAAAGCAACAGCAAATCTTTCATGCTGTAGCTGATGATTATTCATTTACTATAAAAATTGATGAGTATGTGCCATATATATGTGCTGCCATTCATGATGGACATCAATTTAGAAAAGAACTTTGGGATAATTGTTTGCATACCGAATATGACAGATGGTATGAAGAAGATCCAGAAACAAAAAACATGATTGCATCACATCCAATCGTGATTGCAGGTTGCGATTCTAGATTTGAATACGATTTAAACAGAGCACCTGAAGATGCAGTTTTTGTAACAGCTTGGGGAAAGCAACTCTGGAAAACACCTTTACCAGAAGCTCAAAAGCAAAAGTCATTGGCAAAACATGAAGCTTTTTATAAAGTTGTTCATACTTTAGTAAAAACCATTGAAACAAAGCACAAAGTAGCCATTGTATATGATATGCACAGTTATAACTGGCAACGATGGGATAGGGAAGTGCCTACATGGAATTTAGGAACAAGTAATGTGGATAATGAGCGTTTTGGAC
>CAZRDG010000178.1:0-5485 GCA_964598775.1 uncultured Lacinutrix sp. | reverse complement strand
TTTTTAATTTTTCAATTCTTAAATTTAATTTTAATAGTCATTTTTAATTTTTTCTTCATGCAATTGCCAAGCAATTTGGACAGCTCTTGGCCAATTATCAGTATCTGTAATTGGAGCATCCCAACGCTTTGGCAAACCTGTTGTTTCGGTATCAAATATTAAGTACATAATTGGATTTAAAATCTAAATTTAGAGCCTTAAAAATAAGAATAATAATAGCTTTAGGAATGGAAAGTTATGAACAAAAGATAACGACACAAAGTAGATGAGGTTTTGTTGAAAAATAATCAAGCTTTATGACAAATGTCATTGTTTAAATTAATGTCAAATATTACTTTTAATTTCAATAATTGTTTAACCCAAAAATTACAAAATTATGACAACAATAGTTAAACCTAAAAAGGGACGTTACCCTTGGTTAGGAGGAGAATTTTCTAATTTTTTTGGCGAAGACGATTTTTTTAATGATCGTTTTTGGCATAAAAATGTGATTGACACACCAGCGATCAATGTAAGAGAAATTGATGACTATTATCTAGTTGAATTAGCTGCACCTGGATTAACCAAAAAAGATTTTGAAATAACTATAGACAATGGTTATTTGAAGATTTTTGTGGAGAAAACTTCTGAAATGGAAGATGAAAATAATGATTTTACGAGAAAAGAATTTAATTACAACTCTTTTGAGCGTACATTATTATTACCTGAAGACATTATTGAAGAAGAGGTGAAAGCTAAGTATGAAAACGGAATTTTAAAATTTAAACTTTTAAAAAAAGAAATGTTAAAAGAAATTCCATCTAAAAAAATAGAAATTGAGTAGTTATTTCAATTATCATTTACACTTTACAAGCCAGCATAATGCTGGCTTGTTTAGTTTAATCGTATAACAAAAATACCTCGTTATGAGAACAAATGGTGATTTGCCAATTACACAGGAACATTAGATGAATAAATATTTTTTATAAGCTTAATTTATCTGTTGTAATCCTCCAAGTAATGGAATTTTATAAAATACACCTTCATTAAAATTTATAGCTTGTAAGCCATCTGCTGTGTACGCATAAAACCAAAAGGTTCCATAAATGTTTTTAGGATCATCATTATCAATGTCATCAACAATAATTTGACCTGTTGGAGGGTAAATAGATACACTTGGATCTGGCATGTTTTCTGTAGAATATACTGTGCCGTTAGCATCTTTAAAAATCGCAATATTACCTGTATCAATACCTATTTCAAAAGTTCCTCTCGTATCATCTGTTGTAATTAATTGTACAACTTCTCCAGCGTTTCTACCTTCAATCACAAAGCCGCCATTATCTATATCAGCTGCTCTGAAATTAGATTTCCATAATTCATTTCCATTTTTATGCGCTTGCATCGCAGGCGAATTAAACCTAACTTCATCACTACAACTAAGGCTAAAAATGGCGATTAAAAAAACTGCAATACTATTTCTCATAAAGGCATAACGTTTTTAAGGACTCAAAAGTATAATAAAAATTTAAACTAATTAATTGTGAATTAGAAAAATATAGTATCTTTGCGCTCTCATTAATAATAGAGGTCGAGAACCTCACAAATTAATTTTTTTTATGTCAGTTAAATTAAGACTACAAAGACACGGTAAAAAAGGAAAACCTTTTTACTGGATTGTTGCAGCAGATGCAAGATCAAAAAGAGATGGTAAATTCTTAGAAAAAATAGGAAGTTACAATCCAAACACAAACCCAGCAATTATTGATTTAGATGTTGATGGTGCAGTAAAATGGCTTCAAAATGGAGCACAACCTACTGACACAGCAAGAGCAATTTTATCTTACAAAGGTGCATTGTTAAAAAATCATTTAGCAGGTGGTGTACGCAAAGGCGCTTTAACAGAAGAAGAAGCTGAAAAGAAATTTCAAGCTTGGTTAGATGAGAAAGCAGCTAAAGTTGACGCCAAAAAAGATGGCTTGGCTAAAGCAGACGCTGATGCAAAAGCAAAAGCATTGGAAGCTGAAAAAGCAGCAAACGAAGCTCGTATTGCAGCAGCAGCTCCAGTTGTAGAAGAAGAAGTAGCTGAAGAAGAGGCTCCAGCTGAAGAAGTTCAAGCTACAAACGAAGAAGAATAAAAAATTATTTTTTATACTTTTAAACCCAGACCTTTGCGTCTGGGTTTTTTATTTTATTTCATGAAAAAAGAAGATTGCTTTTACTTAGGTAGAATTGTTAAAAAGTATAGTTTTAAAGGAGAGCTTTTGGCAAAACTGGATACTGACCAACCTGAATTATATGAATATTTAGACGCCATGTTTGTTCAGGTAAGAAATAATTTAATTCCTTTTTTTATAGAGAGTTCACAGCTTCATAAATCCGATTTATTGCGCATAAAGTTTGAAGATGTTGATTCAGAAGCTGATGCAGATGCTTTAATAAAAAGTGAATTGTATTTACCCTTAGAATTCTTGCCGAAGCTTGAAGGTAATAAGTTTTACTTTCACGAAGTCATTGGTTTTAAAATCACAGATAAATCCTTTGGAAACATTGGAGTAATTAAAGCCATTAATGACACTACAGCTCAAGCGCTTTTTGAGGTAGATAGAGATGGGATTGAAATATTAATTCCAATGAATGATGAGTTTATTGTTGAAGTAAACAGAAAAAACAAAACCATCACTGTTGAAACTCCTCCTGGGCTTATTGATTTATATTTAAGTTAATGGCTGCGCTTCCTTTTAAATTCAAACAATTTACAGTCCTACAAGACAAATGTGCTATGAAAATTGGCACAGATGGAGTATTGCTTGGTGCTTGGACTTCAATAAAACAACAACCCTTTTCTATTCTCGATATTGGCTCAGGAACAGGAGTTATATCGCTCATGCTGGCACAAAGATGTCATGCTGAACTTATAGATGCTATTGAAATTGATGATGCTGCTTATGAACAATGCACAGAAAATTTTGAAAATTCATCATGGAACGATAGATTGTTTTGCTATCATGCCTCCTTAGAAGAATTTGTTGAAGAAATAGACGATAAATACGATTTGATTGTTTCCAATCCTCCTTTTTATTCTGATGATTATAAAAGTGATAATGTACAGCGTGATATAGCGAGGTTCCAAGATGCACTACCTTTTGAACATTTAATTGAAAGTGTAACTCAATTACTTTCTGAATCAGGAGTATTTTCAGTAATTATTCCTTTTAAAGAAGAAGAAACTTTTATTGGCTTGGCAAAAGATTTTGATTTATTTAATAATCGAATAACTAGAGTAAAAGGCAATCCAGATTCTGAAATAAAAAGAAGTCTTTTAGAATTCTCTTTTACTAAATACAAAGTTGAAACCAATGAATTAATTATTGAAACTGAGCGTCATCAATTCACGCAAGATTATATTAATCTGACAAAAGACTTTTATCTAAAAATGTAGTTAATACGACCTTAACATTGGTCGTGTTAAACAGGTTGGTCCACCACCACCTTTTACGCTTATGTCTTCTCCTTTATAATCCGTAACTTTGCATCCAGCTTGTTCTAATAATTTTTGAGTTTTCGTATTGCCTGCCACCATTAAACATTGTCGTGGTGCAATTGCTAATACATTACAACCCATGGATTCAAACTCCTCATCAGGAACTTCGATTAACTCAATACCTCTCCTTAAAAGTTCATTTCTGAATTTTATAGGCATTAAAGGTGAATATACGACGGCTAAATCTATATCAACAGGACTTAATATACTCATTAAATGAAATACATCATTTTTTCCTTTATAATGAGGCAGTTCAGCAACTATTACATCAATACCATTTGGTTCTAAAAGCGATTTTAATTGCTTAATCCCTTCTGGATTTGTTCTATAAGTGTGACCTACTGCTAACGTTTTTTCATCCAGCCATGCCACATCACCTCCTTCTAAAGTACCTGGAGCTTCAATTGATCCTAGTATAGGAATATTATTTTGTTTGTAAAATTCAAGATGAGACTGAGGTTCGTTTATACGTCCTCCTTTTCCCATATTACAAATTATTATTCCAAAATCTGTAGCAATTGAGGCATCTCTACAATACATAGAATCAATTTGTACTTTTTCATCGTAAGGAAAAGTATGTGTTTTAATATTTCTATCTAAAAAATAATTCTGAAACACTTTATATTCATCCAAAGCATTATCAAAACTTGGACGAGATAAATAATTGAGCATTTTCCATTGTTCACTTATATTGATATCGGATACAAACGCATCTTTTGCAGGTTTTATATAAACCTCTTGCAGTTTTAAATATTCTGAATGATGTGTAGTTTTCTTCATACTAGTTTTTACTTTGATTCCATTTCATAATTACATAAAACGGAACGCCTGCCAATAATAATAAAAATCCATAGAATACTGTATCACTTCCCGAACCATAAATAGCCCAAAATGAATAGGTAAATCCTAAAATAGAAAGCAAGCTAATTTTAAATTTATTATTCAAAAAGACACCTTTGTTAATTGTAATTATCACATAAGCTGCAGCTACAAATAGATATGGAATCAAAGCTGTTAATGTTGTTAAAAGTGCAATAAACTCAAACTGGTCCACAAGTCCTTCCGAGAAATTCATAAGCATGATTATGGAGCTTAAGATACTGCCAATAATCAACCCTAAATAAGGCGCTTCCTTATCGTTTTGCTTTTTAAATACTTTCGGAAACATATTATCTCTTGCAGTTGCCATTGGTAATTGCCCTGCAATTAAAATCCATCCATTAAGTGCTCCAATAGCTGAAATCGATGCTCCAGCAGCCACAAAATAACCTGTAAATTCTCCTCCAATAATTTTTCCTGCTTCTGCAAAAGGTGCTGGAGATATCATTAATTGGTCGATTGGCAAAATCCCAAACAAAACAACGGTTCCTAGAATATACACTAAGGTTGCAATAGTTGTCCCTAACATGGTAGCTTTTGGCACTATTTTTTCTGGGTTCTTGACATTCTCAGCAGGAATAGTTGCACATTCAATTCCTAAAAACGCAAACAATGTTAAGGTCGCCACAGCAGAAAATGCTTGCAAATTATTTTGACCTGAAATATTAAATTTTGGAAAATTATCTAAGCTAAAAAAGAAAAATCCAAGAATAATTATAACCGCTAAAGGCAATAGTTTTAAAACAGTAGTCACCACTTGAAACTTTCCAGATGTTTTTACACCCTTGATATTTATCCAAGTAAAAAACCAAATAAAACCTAATCCTATTAATACAGCCAATAATGAGTTGGTTTCTAATATTGGAAAGAAAATTGTTAAGGCACTAATAATAGCTACGGCAATTCCAGCATTAACAACCCAACACGAAATCCAATAACCCCAAGCCACTAAAAATCCGATAAAATCCCCAAATCCTTCTTTCGCAAATACATAAGGGCCTCCACTTTTATTTGCTAAAATCTTACTCAAATTACTGAATATCTTTGCTAAAACTAAAGCTCCTGCAGCAGTAAATAGCCAAC
>CAZRDG010000177.1:0-5525 GCA_964598775.1 uncultured Lacinutrix sp. | reverse complement strand
GAACGACTTAAAAGCAAATTTCTAGAAGAAGAAAAAATTGTAGATCTGGTTGTTGGCACTGATGCTTACAAAGATTTGCCGAATTTACTCGCTGAAGTTGATGAAGGTAGAGATGCCATCAATGTTATTTTATCAAAAGAAGAAACTTATGGTGATATTTCACCTGTAAGATTACAAAGCAATGGTGTAACAGCGTTTGTGTCCATCACGCGCGGTTGCGATAATATGTGTACGTTTTGTGTTGTGCCTTTTACTAGAGGTCGTGAACGCAGTAGAAATCCGCAAAGTATCCTTGAAGAAGTTAATGATTTATGGAGCAAAGGGTTTAAAGAGATTACGTTGCTTGGTCAAAATGTAGATAGCTATTTATGGTATGGTGGAGGTTTGAAAAAAGACTTTGATAAAGCTACTGAAATTCAAAAAGCAACAGCAGTTAATTTTGCTAAGTTATTGGATATGTGCGCACAAGCTCAACCCAAGATGCGTATTAGGTTTTCAACCTCAAATCCTCAGGATATGACCTTGGATGTTGTAAGGTCTATGGCAAAACATAAAAACATTTGTAATTACATACACCTTCCTGTACAAAGTGGAAGCAATCGAATTTTAAAAGAAATGAATCGTCAGCATACTCGTGAAGAGTACATTCAATTAATTGATGATATCAAACAAATTATTCCAGATTGCACCATTTCTCACGATTTAATTACAGGTTTCCCAACCGAAACTGAAGACGATCATAAAGATACGCTTAGCTTAATGGAGCATGTTAAGTATTCTTTTGGATATATGTTTGCTTATTCAGAACGCCCAGGAACAATGGCTGCAAGAAAGCTGGAAGATGATATTCCAGAAGACATTAAAAAAAGACGATTAGCAGAAGTTGTTGCACTACAACAAGAGCATAGCCGAATCAGAACCGAAGAATATTTGAACAAAAACGTTGAAGTGTTAATCGAAAAAGAATCAAAAAAATCTTCTGAGCATTGGTCAGGTAGAACAGAGCATAATTCGGTTGCTGTTTTTCCAAAAGCACATTATAAAGTTGGTGATTTTGTTAATGTAAAAGTGAATGATTGCACAAGTGCAACACTTATTGGTGAAGCGATAGGTTATTCTGAAAATAATTAAATTATGGAATCAGTTCAAGCTATAAAACAACGATTTGGAATCATAGGTAATGATCCTGCACTTAATCGTGCAGTTGAAAAAGCCATTCAAGTTGCACCGACAGATATTTCTGTTTTAGTGACTGGAGAATCTGGAGTTGGTAAAGAAAGTATTCCAAAAATAATACATCAACTTTCGCATAGAAAGCATGGAAAATACATTGCAGTCAACTGTGGTGCTATTCCAGAAGGAACTATAGACAGTGAACTTTTTGGTCACGAAAAAGGTGCTTTTACGGGAGCCACACAAACACGTTCGGGTTACTTTGAAGTAGCTGATGGAGGAACCATTTTCTTGGATGAAGTTGGTGAATTACCACTTACCACTCAAGTACGTTTGTTACGTGTTTTAGAAAATGGAGAATTTATTAAAGTTGGCAGCAGTAAAGTTCAAAAAACCAATGTTCGTATTGTTGCTGCAACCAATCTGGATATGTTTGCGGCCATTAAAAAAGAAAAATTTAGAGAAGATCTATACTATAGATTAAGTACTATAGACATTCATTTGCCAGCATTGCGAGAGCGCAAAGAAGATATTCATTTGCTATTTAGAAAATTTGCTAGTGACTTTGCTTTAAAATATAAAATGCCAACGGTTAAACTGAGCGATGATGCAGTGATGATGCTTCTTAAATATCGATGGAGTGGTAATATTAGACAGTTGCGAAATGTTGCTGAGCAGATTTCAGTTTTAGAACACAAACGTGAAATCACTCCAGAAATTCTAAGACATTACTTGCCTGATGTTGGACAGAATCTACCAGCCGTAATCAATGCCTCTAAAAAAGAAAGTGATTTCAGCAATGAACGTGAAATTCTTTACAAAGTGTTGTTTGACATGAAGAGTGATTTAAATGACTTGAAAAAGCTTACCATGGAGCTTATGAAAAAAGGTAATACTCAAGATGTTCAAAAAGACAATCAAGGCTTGATTCAAAAAATTTATGGTGAAAATGATGCCGAAGACATCAAAGAAGAAGAACTTGAAGTTTTGTCCATCGCAGAAAATAATGCACAACCAGTTGAAATTGTGAATTCAACTCAAGACAAGTATCATTTTGCCGAAGAAATTGAAGAAGAAGAAACTTTATCACTTCATGATAAAGAACTGGAATTAATTAAAAAATCCTTAGAACGTCACAACGGAAAGCGTAAATTAGCAGCAGCGGAGTTAGGCATTAGTGAACGTACACTATATAGAAAAATTAAGCAATTTGATCTTTAAGAAAAAGTTATGAAGGCTGTAGAAATATTTATGATTAGAAAAACGTTTGCACGTAATAGCTCTGAAAAAATAAGACAAGAAGCAGAAGATTTAGTCAACGAAAAACACTATCAAGGTTATAGATTAATCAATGTTGATTTTGATGTTGCCGATAATGCTGGTTACATTTATGCTTTTATAACCATGAAACGCCCTAATACGTATTAGATGAAATTGTTTAAATATTCATTCTTATTTCTTTTGTTAACTCTAACCCAAAGTTGCTGGAAGTACTCGTTTACTGGAGTTAACGATTTAAAAGCCGAAACATTCCAAGTGAATTATTTTCAGAATAATTCGGCTTTAATTGAACCAGGATTGGACAGAGATTTTACTCAAGCTTTGCAAGATTTAATTGTAAATCAATCCAGTTTAAGTTTGGTAAATTCTAATGGAGATTTAGTTTACGAAGGCGAAATAACAGAATACAGAATTTCACCAACTACAGCAACATCTGATAACCGAGCAGCACAAAACCGATTAACAATTACTGTTCAAGTTCGTTTTTATGATAAAAGCAATCCTGATGAAGACTTAGATCAACGCTTTTCGTTTTTTTATGATTATCCCGGAAGTGCACAGTTAATTGGAAGTCAGAAAACAACAGCTCACGAAGAGATTTTTGAGCGTCTTACCCAAGATATTTTTAATGCAACCTTAGCCAAATGGTAATTTAATGAACGCCGAAGAATTCACATATCTATTAAAGCATCCAGCTAATTTTAGTTCGGAACAAATAAGTAATGTGAATTCTATTATTCATGAATTTCCATACTTTCAGTCGGCTAGAGCAATGTATCTAAAAGGATTGAAAGACAAAGGCAGTTTCAAATACAATCAAGAACTTAAAACCACTGCTGCATATACTACAGACAGAAGTATTTTGTTTGATTTTATTACTTCTGAAGCGTTTCAACAAAATGAAATTTCAGAACAAATTCATCAGAACACAGAATATTTAAAAAGTATTGAAGTTTCAGATATTGAGGATATCTCAGTAAATAAAAGTATTTATATTGACCACGCTTTAAAACAGCATATTCGAGATACCGAAGCCACTCTAGATCCACAATTGTTTGAAGCAAAAGAAGTTCCTATTCAAAATTTGAATGAGCCAATAATCTCAATTGATACCTCTGCACCAATAGAAAAAACAGCAGAAGAAAAACTTGAACTTGGTAAGCCTTTAGATTTTGACAAAAACGAATTGCATTCATTCTCAGAATGGCTAAAAATAACAAGCTTCAAACCGATAATTCGAGACGAAACATCTGTTGAAAATCATCCAACTATTACACAGCATTCACTTGAAGAGAAACTAAATCTGATAGATAAATTTATAGAAGCCAAACCGAAAATTACTCCTATTAAAGATGAAGGTCAACCTATAAATCTGGCAAACACGAACAATATCCAGCCAGAATCCTTGATGACAGAGACTTTAGCACGAATTTATTTGGAGCAAAAACAATATGAAAAAGCAATTCAAGCATATAAAATATTAAGTTTGAAATATCCAGAAAAAAGTGGTTTCTTTGCAGACCAAATTCGAGCAATAAAAGAAATACAAGAATAAAATTATAACATAATGAGTACGTTTTCAATTTTTTTAATTCTTATCGTAATTGTAGCCTTCTTACTTGTAGTGGTAGTGATGGTACAAAATCCTAAAGGTGGAGGACTAGCATCAACGTTTGGTGGTGGTGGCACACAACAAATGGGTGGCGTTAAGAAAACAACCGATTTTTTAGATAAAAGTACTTGGGCATTAGCGACTTTACTTTTAGCTTTAATCTTAATTTCTAATGTAGCCATTCCAGGAGCTGGAGGTGACGTTGAATCAAAAGCATTAGATGGTGATGCTACTGAGCAAACAATTCCGTTAGAAAACAATACAACAACTACAAATGATGCTGCACCTGAAACAAATCCAGTTGCAAATGATAGCAATCAATAATTGTAGTAAAAAATAATTAAAAATGCCAACATTAACGTTGGCATTTTTTGTTTCAAATAGCTTCGTTATGAAATTTTGTCAGTTGTAAAGGCATGGCATAATTTTAGAATAACGCTAAAGCGTTAATCAAATTTTAATAACTAAAAAAATAAATATACAAATGGGATTGAATATTAAACCATTAGCAGACAGAGTTCTTATTGAACCTGCTGCAGCTGAAACCAAAACAGCCTCAGGAATTATTATTCCAGATAATGCAAAAGAAAAACCTCAACAAGGTAAAGTTGTGGCAGTAGGTAAAGGCACAAAAGATGAACCAATGACAGTGAAGGTTGGTGACAAAGTTCTTTACGGAAAATACTCAGGAACTGAACTTAAACTTGAAGGCAAAGATTATTTAATCATGCGAGAGAGTGATATTCTTGCAATTGTATAACCCAACAAAAAAATAAAAAATGGCAAAAGATATAAAATTCGATATTGAAGCACGCGACGGTTTAAAGCGTGGTGTTGATGCATTAGCAAATGCAGTTAAAGTAACTTTAGGACCTAAAGGTCGTAATGTAATCATTAGTAAAAGTTTTGGTGCACCTCAAGTCACTAAAGATGGTGTCACAGTTGCAAAGGAAGTAGAGCTTGAAAATGAGCTTGAAAATATGGGAGCGCAAATGGTAAAAGAAGTGGCAAGTAAAACAAATGATTTAGCTGGTGATGGTACTACAACTGCTACTGTATTAGCTCAAGCTATTGTAAAAGAAGGTTTGAAAAACGTTGCAGCTGGTGCAAATCCTATGGACTTAAAACGTGGAATTGACAAAGCTGTTGAAGCCATTACTAAAGATTTAGAGAAGCAGGCTAAAAAAGTAGGGAATTCATCTGAAATGATAAAGCAAGTCGCTTCAATTTCAGCAAATAATGATGATACTATTGGAGATTTGATTGCAAAAGCTTTTGGTAAAGTAGGAAAAGAAGGTGTTATTACTGTTGAAGAAGCCAAAGGAACAGATACGTATGTAGATGTTGTTGAAGGTATGCAGTTTGACAGAGGATATTTATCACCATACTTCGTAACTGATGCTGATAAAATGATTGCTGATCTAGAAAATCCATACATTTTATTATTCGATAAAAAGAT
>CAZRDG010000176.1:0-5527 GCA_964598775.1 uncultured Lacinutrix sp. | reverse complement strand
GATAGAATTTTCTCTAACTCAAAATAAAGCATTATTTGATGGGACATTAGATCAAATGATGGTTAAAAAAATGACTCCAATGGCTTGGGCGCCTTTAGGTGAGGTGTTCAAAAATGACACTGAACAAACAAGGAGAATTCATAAATGTCTTGGGAGTCTGTTAGAAAAATACAGTGCTACTGAAGACCAATTACTTTTAGCATGGATTTTAAAACATCCCGCAAACATCCATCCAGTTGTCGGCACAACTAATCAAATCAGAATAAAAGAAGCTAACAAGGCTTTGCAAATTAATTTAGAACTAGAAGATTGGTTTTCAATTTTAGTAGCGAGTCAAGGGCATAAAGTACCTTAAAAATAATTATAAAATGAATCAAAATAAAACCGCCTTAATAACAGGGGCAACAAGTGGTATTGGAAGAGCGACCGCTCTTGAATTTGCAAAACATGGCATACGATTAATTTTATGTGGCAGACGAAAGGAGCGTTTAGATGATCTACAAATTTTACTGTCAAAACAGACTGATGTATTGACTTTAAACTTTGATGTTCGAGATAAAGCAGAAGTATTTAAAAGCATAGAATCCCTTCCAGTATCATTTAAACGCATCGATATTCTAATAAACAATGCAGGAAATGCCCATGGTTTAGATCCAATTCAAGATGGGAATATTGAAGATTGGGACGCCATGATAGACATCAACGTTAAAGGCTTATTGTATGTGAGTAAAGCAGTGATTCCGCAAATGACTAAACGACAATCTGGTCATATTATCAATATTGGTTCCTCTGCAGGTCGTGAGGTTTACCCAAAAGGCAATGTGTATTGTGCCAGCAAACACGCAGTTGCTGCAATTAATGATGGAATGCGAATTGATTTGAATCCTTTTGGAATAAAGGTGTCATCCATTAATCCTGGATTGGTTGAAACTGAGTTTTCAAAAGTTCGCTTTAAAGGTGGTACTGTGGCCGATTCTGTTTATAAAGGATACAAAGCCTTACAGCCTGAAGATATAGCCGAGATTATCTATTTTGCCATTACTAGACCTCAACATGTTAATATAGCTGATTTGCTTGTATTTCCTACTGCTCAAGCTAATAGTGTGACAGTAAAGAAAACCCTTTAAAACAAGATTTTCATTGTAGTGGAAAATAACTATGATTAACAAACGCTTACTTATTAAAAACTTACTAGCTCACAACGATGAGAACAGTTTTTATGATAAAAAGCGAAAAATTGACATAGGTCAAAAAGAAGGAAAGGCTAAATTTTTAAAACATATTTGTGCGCTTTCCAATAGTAATCCTAAAAACAATTCATACATCATTATTGGTGTTGAAGATGAAGATAATAAAATTGTTGGCGTCGATTTTTTCGACGATAGTAAAATTCAAAATCTCATCAACGCCTATTTAGCAAATCCGCCTATTGTACAATATGAAAACATTCCGTTTCCACATTTACCTGATGATAAAGTTGTAGGCTTAGTAACCATAAGAGCAATAAACGGAATAACATCTCTTAGAAAAAACATTTGGAAATATTATGGCGGTTCAGTGTTTTTTAGAGATGGCAGTATGAGCATGCCAAAAGTGTTTGATATAGAACTTAAAGATGTCAACTCTGAGATTGTTGCGGCTATTGAAACTCATGCTCAAAACAATATTGAACACACCTTAAATGGTGTTTTTGATTTTCTTCAAAAACGGAAAGACTATCATCCAAGATACAAAGTGTTTAAAGAATACTTTGTTTTGTGTTGGGCTGGACAAAAAAAAGAGGTGAAACACGAGGTATTTTATTCGCGTGTTGATATTGAGTTAATCAACGAACAAGTGCGTTTGTTTTTTTCAAATCTTGATGAAGTCTCTATTGAATTTGATGACGATTCATTTAAAATCATTGAATACGTTAACTTAGGATTACAAGGCACAAATAAATACTATAAACTTGAAGAAACTCTTATTAAATTTCAAGAAAATGCCAATTATACCATTGACACACAACTGCTTTTTGAACCTCCTCAGTATGACAAAAAAGTCTTGCATCATGTATATAATGCAAACAATGCATTATTAAAAGACATTCAATCCAATGCAGCACTTCATAAGCAACAAAAATTAGACTTAAAAAACCTTCCAGTGACCTATTTAATTTGCTATTTCAATGGGTTTGAAGACGCCATTATAAAGCTTGAAGAAGCTAAACCTCATCTAAGAAATCACAGCCATGAAGTTTATCAGCTATACAAAGAAGCCATACGTATTTTACGAAAAATCAAGTATAACTAACTCAATTAGGTTGCAGCATAATTTCTAAAACTTCAGGAATCACGTGACATTCATCAGAATCAACTTGGATATTTTCAGAAGTGTAAGCTTCGTATCCTTCTGCTGTTATTTCCAATACATAGTTTCCTGGTCGTTCTCCTGCGCCTAAGAAATGACTAACACCTTCAAAGGTCATAAGTTGCTCTTCGTATTCTCCATCTCGTGCAGTAATTGTAATGTTTTCAGTTATGAACGAACTTGTGTTAACGTCCTTTACAGTAACATTTAAACCATATACAAATTCTTCAGTACAAAATATTGGCTCCTTGTCCTCATCACATTGAGTAAACAAAACCAAGGTTAATAAAATTATAAATCTAATAGTTTTTTATTCGTAGATGCTAAAACTTAAAAAAGGTTGCTGCTTAAACGAAATTTAATTTTTGAAACGAGTGATTTAATATTTTTTCATCGTCAACATTTAACCATTTATTCAATATTGTAGCGTAAATAGTTCTAAAATCAACCTCAAATTTTAGGTCGCCATTGTTATCCAGGTCTTGTAATTTTGCAGGGTTATTGTAAAATCCTTGATTTTTAAGGTTTTCACCTATTATAAACACATTGTTGGCAGTTCCATGGTCTGTACCATTAGCCGCATTTTGTTTTACACGTCGTCCAAATTCAGAAAAGGTTAAAATGAGCGTATCTTTAAAAGTTCCATTTTGCTTTAAATCGTTTACAAAAGCCTCTACGCCTTCAGCGTATTGTGATAACAACCTGCTTTGAGTATTGGTTTGATTTGCATGTGTATCAAAACCACCTAAAGATGTATAATACACTTTGGTTTGTAATCCTGAATTTATAAATTCTGCTGTGGTTTTTAGTTGCTTTGCAAATTGAGTATTTGGATAGGTTTGCTTTGATGAAAATGTTTTCGACGTTTCATAAATATATTTAGCCGAAGATTCCGCTGCTATAAGTGCTTTATACAAATACCCCAAATTATGCTCGCTTAAATGAGCATCAGATCTATGTTTGATTATCTTTTTAAAATAAGGTTCCTGAGACGTTCTAAATAAACGTTGTGCATTATTGGTAGCAATTGCACTCAAAGTCTCTCCCTTCATTGCTAAAGATAAAGACTCATCTACTTCGATAGCATCATATGGTGCTTTTCCATAAAAGTCTAAATAACGTCCTATCCATCCAGAGGTTAACGATTGATTTGAATGACTTGCCGTTTGCCAAATATCCATTGAGCGAAAATGCGAGCGGTTTGGATTGGGATATCCAACATTATTAATGATGCTTACATAACCATTATCATACAACCGTTTTAACGGTTTTAAACTAGAGTGAAATCCAATTTCATCAGTTGCTTTAATGAGGTCATTACCTTTTATAGCAAGTGAAGGTCTGTTTTTATAATAGATGTCATTCCTAAATGGAACTATAGTATTTAATCCATCATTTCCACCATCAAGCTGAATAATTACTAGACGTTTATGTCCCAATTCATTTTGCAATAGATTATCAAATGCATTGACAAAACTAGGTACAAGCACCAAACTACTTGCTATTGAAGTTTGTTTAATAAATTCTCTTCTTCTCATAACTTAGCACATTTGGTATTCTGGTAAGGACATTAATTGAATACAATGTTCTTGTTTTGATGACTTTCCAAAATTGTCTAAAAGTTGTTTGGTTTCATCTGAAAGATTAGCCATAATAAGATGGTTTTTAAGATCATCTAGTGATACCTGTTTATACTCTTGCTCAAAATGTTTCCAATCTTGATCAACTTTAAAAGGCAACTGTTTTTCTTTTGCTCTTTTAATAAATTTATCGAGTCTATCATTAAACTCTCCTTTTTCCTTTGTAGATATATGAGCGCCATTCAATAGTATAGAGGCTAAGCGAAGGCGCAATAATATGGTGTTGCTATCAATCCATTGTGTTCCGCCTTTCCAACCTGCAACATTAGGTGGTACTAGCAATACTTGACCTAGTAGTTTTTGTAATGCCATGAGATGCTTTTGCTCTTCAAATTGCATTGGAACATTGCTATTTAAACCAACGATAAAATCGATTGGTGACTTAATTTTTGTGCCAATATTTTCTTCTTTATAAAACCAATCAGACATAAAAACGAATCGCATCAAATCTTCGATATCATATTTTGGGTAAAATACGTTAACCATACTCTCAATATGATTGCTATTAATGTTTGTATTTACAAAATAGCCATAGACTTTCTCGCAAATAAAGCGTGCGCATTGCTTTTCTAATAAAATTATGTCTATAATATCATCTCCTGTGAAATTTCCTGTTCTGTTGAAGAATTTTTTTTCATCATAATCATGCTGAAATCTTCTAAATTGAAATTCACCCTTGAAGTTATGACCGTAACCCGTAAATGCTCTTGCACTTTCTTTAATGTCTTGTTCTGTATAATGGCCTTTACCTAAAGTGAACAACTCCATAAGCTCACGCGCAAAATTTTCGTTTGGGCTTTTCTTTTTGTTTTGCTGTAAATTGAGATATCTTATCATAGCAACTTCTTTAGAAATTGCCCTTGTGAAGCTTTTAAAATTTCCCAGCGCATGTTCACGAAGTGTATTGTTGTATTGTTGTGCAAAAAAGGTGTTGTTTTCTCTGCAAACAAAGTGATTGGCCCAAAATAAGGTCATGCGTTCACGGAGCAATTCCTTTGGGTTATTTAGTCTTTCTATCCAAGCCTCATTATAATCAACTAATCTATCTTGTAGCACTTTGACTAGTTTTTTAAGTGCTTCTTTATCTTTTTGAATTGTTTTGAAATCAAGGTGTTTAAGTTCAGGTATTTCAATTTCAAGAGGTGTTACCTTTTCAGATTTGTCAAATAAATCCTTTACAATTTCTACTCTTGATTTATTATTCAATTGCCGCAATTGTTTTGGTAAAATTCCAAAACCTGCTCGCCAATATAAATGTTGAATTTCTCTTTGAGTCATATCCTTTAGACCTATAACGTCGTCATAGGTTTAATATTCTCAAAGATTGAGCCAAAAAAAGCCGTTTCAAATTGAAACGGCCTGATAAATATTTTAATTTCTTCTTACAAATCAAACTTTATGCCTTGTGCTAAAGGTAATTCATCTGAATAGTTTACTGTATTTGTTTGTCTACGCATGTAAACTTTCCAAGCATCAGATCCAGACCTAAATAAAGATGGAGATTTTTAAGCGGATTAACTGATACTATTTCTCCAATT
>CAZRDG010000175.1:0-5533 GCA_964598775.1 uncultured Lacinutrix sp. | reverse complement strand
ATTAGTTCATTTTGATGATGATAATTTAAAGTTAGAAGCTGAGCAAGCTATTGTAAATACGTTTTTATGGCTGTATGAAGATAATGAGTATAATGCGGAAGAATGCTATAGCAGCTTTCTGCTTTTTAAAAATGAACATAAAGCGTTGTTTACTATTGATATTAATAAACTCATAATAAAAACAGCTAGAGCAATAGCTTCATCGTTTTCAAGAGTGAATAAATCAGAATTAATGTTATTGGCAAGGCTAGATATTGAATTAAAAAAATGAGTAAAAGGATAGACTTTACATGTATTAATCTATGATAGCAACTGAACAAATACAAGAATGGATTAAAGATAACCCATTGTTATGGAACATAGCAAAGTTTCTCATTGTGGTTATAGTAGTTTTGATTATAATTAAATTGTTAAGGAATCAGCTCAAAAAAAATATACCCAATACCTCAATTAGATATAAATCACAAAAAGGCGTAGAAATTTTAGGTTATATATTATTAGTCATTATTGCCATATCCTATTTTACGGGCACTATTAAAGATTTCACACTAATAATTGGTCTTTTTACTGCTGGTATTGCATTTACCTTACAAGAGCTAATATTAAGTATAGCTGGTTCACTTTATATATTTCTTGTTAAAGTTTATGCGCCTGGAGATCGTATTGAAATACATGGAATAAAAGGTGATGTTATAGATGTCGATAGTATTTACACCACAATGATGGAAATAGGTGAATGGGTAAGTAGTGACAATTATAGTGGACGTATTGTAAAATTAAGCAATGCGTTTGTGTTTAAGGGGCCTATTTACAACTACTCGCAAGACTTTCCATTTATTTGGGACGAAGTTAATTTACCTATTCGATATGGATCTGATGTCGAATTGGCGAAATCTATCATTATTAAAATAGCCTCAGAAGTACTTTCAGAATTTACGGCAAATTCAAAATCACAATGGGAAGATGTCGTTAATAAATATTATATTGAAGATGCTCAAGTTGATCCAACTTTAGCCATATCACTTACTGATAATTGGATACAATTTAACTTAAGATACATCGTAGATTTTAAAAAAAGAAGAATTACCAAGCACATTCTAAATGATTTAATTGGGAAAGCAATAGAAAACACAAATGGTAAAGTCATGCTAGCATCTACAACTATTGAGCTAATTAAAGTTCCGGAACTTAAAATAGATGTCAAAAAAAATCACGAAATTTAATGACTTTCAAAACTATTAGAAATCTAATGCGATAGCTATGATTAAAAACTTAGAAGATAAAGAAATGAAATTCATTCTTGAGAATAATTACATAGGTCATTTGTCTTATATATATCAAAACAAGCCTTATGTTGTGCCTATAACTTATTATTTCGATAAGCCGAGTAATGCTATTATTGGTTATTCAAGTGAAGGTCACAAAATAAAAGCCATGAGAGAAAATAGCGCAGTATCACTTCAGGTTTCAGAAATATCTACGGTAAATAATTGGAAATCGATATTAGTTCATGGTAAGTTTGAACAACATTTTGGGAGTAACGCAAAGGCATATTTACATGCATTTTCCTTAGGAGTGAAGGACGTTATTATGGAAAAAGAACGCACTAAACTTGATTTCTTAAGTGAGTTTTCAAGTAAAATTTATAAAGGAGAATCGCCAGTCGTTTATTTAATAAAAATAGAAAACATTACTGGGAAGAAAAGGTAATGAAAATGATATACTAATATAAAATTTGCTATTGCATTTTTAATATCATATTGTGTACTTATTAATTGGATAGGTTCTGACAAAGCAATAAATTAAGTGAAATAGATCGAATACCTAGAAGCATTTCAAGACCATTTTGAATAATTGTGCGTTAACTTAATTATTGATTTTCTTTATCGATTTTTTTTGCTTGTTTTTTCTCTTCGCGTTCCAGTTTTTTAAAATAGCCTCTAGTTAAAAAATTATGTTTTAGAGCTTCCATGTTTTGGTTAAACTTATCAGTACCTTCATTAATGTTTTTAAGAGTAGATTTTAAGCTATTCACTAAGGATGTGTCTTTAAGTATATAATTATATGCACCATCTTCACTCGAGTTAAAATCTTCAACTGTGTTATTAATGTTAGCTAATACATTTTCAATTTCTAAACTTGATGTTTCAAGATGACCAACAATATTTTTCAGCTTTTCACCAGAAATCGTATCATTCATTAGCATACCTAAAACAGTTTCTTCATTTGTTTTTAACGAATAAATCATTGAATTTAATTCATTTATCGTGTTTGCAGCATTTCTGCTAGCGTCCTTAAGATTATTAACAGATTGCTTTAAATCTTGAGCCATAATTGTGTCATTAAGAAGTAAACCAACGGTGCCTTTTCCTTTAAGCATTGCCGAGGTTATTTTTAATAAATCTGATGTTAGTATAGCGGCATTTTCAGAACTCACGCTTAAAGTACTTAAAATGTCATCTGCCCCAATCTTGCTGTACGATTCTATAGTATCACCATTACGTATAATATCTAAATGGCCATTTCCAGGTACAATATTTAAAATCATATTACCAACTAACCCATCGGATCCAATAGTTGCAATAGCATCTTTTTTAATATGTGTAATTATTTTTTCGTCAATATTCATATCTACTTTAATAGTAGAATCGTTAATCATAATAATATCTTTGACGGTTCCTATATCAATACCTGAATAACGCACGTTATTTCCTTTTTGTAAACCATTTACATTTTGAAAATATGTACTAATTGTAAATGTCTTTTTAAACATATTTTGACGTTGACCTATAAGATATACGCCAACTATAAATAATACTGTTCCCGCAATTACAAATAAACCTAACCTTAGTTTTTGTGAGTTTGAATGTTTCATAGTTTTTAATGTTTAAAAAAGGCTTTAATTTTTGGGTCTGTTGAAGCAGATAATTCTTCATATGTCCCGACAGCATAATCGATACCATCTATAAGTAATATCATTCTATCAGAAATTGCGCGAGCACAATCAACATCGTGAGTAATGATTAGTGATGAGGTTCCATATTTTTTTTGAACATCCTGCATTAAAATCGTAATTTCTTTTGCAGTTATTGGATCTAATCCACTTGTTGGTTCGTCATACAAAATAATTTTTGGCTGTAAAATAAGAGTACGAGCTAGGGCAACACGGCGTTTCATGCCGCCTGATAATTCAGAGGGCATTAAGTCTATAGCATTAGCTAAACCTACATTTTCTAGTGCTTCAA
Source organism: uncultured Lacinutrix sp. (assembly GCA_964598775.1). Classification (GTDB taxonomy): domain Bacteria; phylum Bacteroidota; class Bacteroidia; order Flavobacteriales; family Flavobacteriaceae; genus CAJQLB01. Next base: position 2,288 of record CAZRDG010000175.1, on the reverse strand, counting down.
TTACCAACTCATTAGTATCAATATGCTCACCAAATTTTTTAGTATGACGTCGCAATGGAAATTCTAAATTCTCACGTACAGTCATAGAATCGTATAACGCACTGCCTTGAAATAAAAACCCAATATCAGCTCTCAATATATCTAAAGCTTCTTGGTCAAGTTTGGTTATATCGTTATGCATAACTGATATTGTCCCACTATCTGCTTCTAATAATCCAACCAAACATTTAATCATAACTGATTTTCCAGAACCAGATTTCCCCATAATTACCAAATTCTCGCCTTTATAAAGATGCATATTGAACCCGTTAAGGACATGGTTATTTCCAAAACTTTTATACAAGTTTTTTATTTTAAGAACAATTTCTCGGTTTGATATGATTTTATTTTCTTTCATAGGTCATAAAAAATATCAGTTACGAAAACAGCTATAAAATCAATGATAAAGAGTAATAATGAAGTAAAAACAACTGCAGAATTTGCTGCTTTACCTACACCCTCAGTTCCTTTTTCACAATTATATCCCTTAAAACAACCCACTATTCCAATCGCTAATCCAAAAAAGAAGGATTTGATAGTAGCGGGAATAATATCTCCGAACTCTAGAGCATCAAAGACCTGATTAAAATATAGCATAAATGATACATTTCCTTTCACGTTTTCAACTAAATAAGAACCAAATATTGCAATAACGTCTCCAATAATTACTAACAATGGGAGCATTAATGTTACTGCCAAAACACGTGTAACAACTAAATATTTAAATGGGTTTGTGCCAGAAACTTCCATGGCATCAATTTGCTCTGTGACTCTCATAGAGCCTAATTCAGCACCTATACCTGAACCAATTCTACCAGCACAGACTAATGCTGTTATAATAGGTCCTATTTCTCTTACAATAGAGATACTTACCATAGAAGGCATCCATGATACGGCTCCAAATTCCATTAATGTAGGTCGAGTTTGTAAGGTCAAAACTAAACCAATAATAAAACCAGTAATACCTACTAATAACAATGAGCGGTTACCCATGTGATAGCACTGTCGTAATAACTCTTTAAATTCAAAAGGTCTTTTAAAAGCTTCTCTGAAATATCGCCCAGTAAACAACGAAAGTTCTCCAATTTCAATTAAAAAGGATTTTAACTGTGCTTTTATGCTATGAGATTCTAACATGCCAAAAACTGTAACAAGCTTTAACGAAAGTATGAGAAAATTTTGATGAATAAAATGATATATATCATATCGTTAGGATGACTAGTGACAAAGTAAAAAAGAAAAAAAAATAATTAAAAAACTATCTAAAACTGATAATTATCATTGTGTATTTTAAGTTTTATTTTGATATTTAATAACATCGTAAATTAAGAAGTCATGAAAAATAATGAAGACATTCAATTTGTAGAAAAAGTTGTAGGAGCTCTTAGAAAAACTGCGACTGAGATAGAAGAATTTAGAGTTCAAGCTGCCTTAGGAAAAGCAGAGACTCAAGATAAATTTGAAGAGGTCAAAAAGAAATTTAATCTATTTGTACACGATAGTGAGTTTAAAATAAAAGGTGTTAAAGAAAAAATTAATGAACTCAACACTAAATTTGATGAACTACGTGTTCAGTTAGCATTAGGAAAAGCAGAAACTAAAGAAATTTTTAAAAAGCAAAAAAAGCAATTACTGTTAATTTTACATGATATAGAGGTAAAAATTAAAACTAATGAGACTTTGAATAAAATGTATTCATTAACATTAATTGAAATAGAACAGTTTAAGATTAAACTAGAAATTTTAGAGCAAAAATTTAATAAAGACAGTGCTGAAGTTAAAGACACTTTTGAAAAAGGAAAACGGGACTTCAATTCTTTTATCGATAAACTTAAAGATAAGTATGGCAAAGAGGATAAAAAAGAAACACAGTTTGAACATTTTCAAAATGAAATTTCTGAAGCGTTTGATCATTTCAAAAAGGCTTTTTCTAAACCATAACAGGTATTAAATATCTAATTAAAAGACACGCTATTTAGCGTGTCTTTTTAATTTAAAATCACAGTTGTTTGTTAAAGATGATTAATAGTCATAATCTCCCTTTTTTATGTTCCGTAACATACCAAATCCTAAAATTAATGCTAAAGTAAAGCTAAGTATACCTATAACAGAAATACCATTCCAAAGTGAACCGATTTCAAAAACTATAAATAATGATGCACCAACAATAAGCGCAACCATAGTGACAGCAGCAATCAATTGTTTTGTTATTCTTTGTAATGTATGAATCATAGGATCCATGCCTTTAT
>CAZRDG010000174.1:0-5534 GCA_964598775.1 uncultured Lacinutrix sp. | reverse complement strand
TACTCCGTATTTTCAGTTACAAAAGATGAACTGTGGTTACCTGCACTATTAGGAATTTCAATGATTTCTGTAGTTTCAAAAGTTGATAAATCAATTTTTGCAATACGTGGTGTATTGTTACCATTAATAAATACCCAACGTCCATCAATTACTCCATTCGTCTGTGAAATATCTGGATGGTGAGCATCATCCCAAGGCACAAAACCATGTGAAGTATTTAACATTGGTTTTGTTTCTTCATTATAACCGTAAGCTTTTTCAGCATCTTGTGAAAACACTGGAATCACTTTAAATAAACGTCCAGATGGTAAACCGTAAACAGATAACTGTCCGCTAAATCCACCAGATATAAAAGCATAAAACTCGTCATGCTCTCCTGGTGCTACATATACTTTTTCGGCAACATTATTTGCCAGAGCGCCAGAATTTTTTCCTGATTTTGCTCCATTATTACAACTTGTAAATGCTACAAGAACAGCTACAATTGCAAGAGTTGATTTTAATAAATTCTTCATTGTTAAATTATATTAGATTAGTGTTTTTTATTCTTCAGATGGAGGTAATAATACCTTATCTATGACATGTACAATTCCATTTCCAGCAGATATGCTTGCCAAAATTTTGGCACCACCAATAAGTGGTTCACCGTCTACAACCTCAACTTGCACATACCCATTATTGGCTTGTCCAAGCTTCTTAAATTTCTTTAAAAAGTCTTTTGAATAGTTACCAGGTGTTACATGGTATTTTAAGATATTGGCTAAGGCATCTTTATTTTCAGGCTTTAGCAAATTCTCAACTGTACCTTCTGGTAAAGCTGCAAAAGCTTCATTTGTAGGTGCAAAAACCATTAAAGGTCCTGCGTTAACTAAGGCATTTTCCAATTGAGCTGCTTGAACAGCGGCAACCAAAGTAGTATGATCAGGAGATCCTATAGCTATGCTTAAAACTGTTGGTCTACCTTCATCATCTTCAATAAAGGCTTGCCCAGATCGTTCTGTAGTGGTTTCATCAGCTTGGTTAGCTGCAGAGGTCGTTGAGGCTTCATTGTTTTCGTTTTTACAGGAGCAAACTAAGGCTACGAGTGTAAGAACAAAAAATAGATGTTTAATTGGTTTCATATTACGTTTTTATAAGGTTCTAAAATATTCTAAAACAGCTCTAGCTTCGTCTTCAGTTAAGTTTTGATTAGCCATTGGTGAGCCATTAAACTCAATAAGTAATGCTTTTGCAAGAGGATCATTTTTTACCATTCCTTCAGGATCAAGTATCATGTTCATGATCCATTCTGGACTACGTCTTTTAAGCAGACCTGTAGGAGCTGGTCCAATGAACTTTTTATCAGCACGATGACAAGCTGTACACATTCTATCGTATACATCTTTTCCTCTTGTTGCCATGGCCTGATCAATCTCAGCAGGTAGGGCCAAACTTTTTATTGGTCCAACACCCTTGTTGGTTAAATCGATAGTTTCTGACGCCTTTGTATTAGCAGCAGGTTCTACCTTCTTGGTTGTAGTTTGCTTTTTAAGTTGAACTTTCTCTTTTTCTTCTTTTTTCTCTTCACCACCACAACTTACAATGGCTAATGATAAGATTAGAACTATTAGTTTTAGTGTCGTTTTCATAATATTTATAATTTATAGCACAAAACTATCACCAACAGAGCGGAAAAAATATGATAAAAATCATATTTAAGACAAAATTATCCTTTTTAAAATATTCAACTAGTTAAATACCTAATATTATGATTGTTACACCAGTTTGAATCTTAAATAAAGTCAATAAAAAAAGAGCCAAGTAAAACTTGACTCTTTCAATCATGTGTAATTGAACATTAAATCTTAAATGTCATTACAGGAAGCTCGGAATGGTTGGCAATATCTTCACCTATACTTCCAGCAAAGAAATGTGTTACTCCTTTTCTACCATGCGTTGGAATAGCAATTAAGTCTGCTCCTATTTTATTCGCATAGTTTAAAATACCTTGCTCTACAGTATAGTCTGCATGATAAGCTACAGTATCAAGTTTATCTAAATTGCCATGCACTGTTGTTAAAAATTCAGCTATTTTATTTTCAATCTCAACAGAGCTCTTAAAATTTTCGTTTGGTAAATTAACATATAACAAGGTTAGCTTAGAACCAAGTTTTTCAAATAAGCGAGAAGCTTTTAAATAAGGTTCTACATTTTCTTCATCAAAATTTGAAGCAAATATCACTTGATTAAAGTTTATGTTCGTCAATTCATGTTTTACAACTAATACAGGGATATCAGCGTTTCTAACTACACGTTCTGTATTAGATCCTACAAAAAACTCCTTTAAACCACTTACACCATGAGAACCCATAACAATTAAGTCTGCATCTTGCTCTTTAGCCACATCATTCACCTCGCTAAATACTTTAAAATGTTTCACAATAGGAACTACTTTAATACCCTGAAGATAAGGCTTCGCTAAAAAGGTTTCAAATTTCTGTTCAGCAAGTTTAAAGAAAAATACAGCTTTTTGATACTGTTCGCCTTCTGATGCAGTAAGCATGATATCAGACATTTCCAACATATGCAGTGCCAATAACTCAGCGTTATATTTTTTTGCTAATTGCGCTGCCGTTTTAAGAGCATATTCTGAATGTTCGGAAAAATCTATAGGTACGATTATCTTTTTCATGGTAAAAATATTAGTGATTTATTAAACATATTTTGATATTTACATGGTAAAGTTATACTACGATACAATTATAAACTATGATATTTATCATATCGTGACATTAGATAAAAAGTACTAAATTTTTAAAATAATTCCAAAAAAGAAATTTGCAATTCGCTTATTATTAAAGTAACTTTCATTCGAAATTTTAAACACTATTAAAACATGAAAAAATCGATTATTTTATTGTTTGTTTTAGCTCTAGTATTAACAACAGCTTGTAAAAATGATAAGAAGGCAAATGAAAGTGAAACCACTGAAACACAAGAAGAAACATCAATCACAAAATCGGTTGACACAACCAAATCTGTAGCTACTGATAAAATAACAGTTTTGTTAGAGTCTAAAAGTGGAAGTTCAGCAAAAGGCAACGTAGTTTTTAGACAACGAGCAACTACTGTGTCGATGACAGCTGTTTTTTCTGGATTGGCAGAAGGTGAACATGCTGTTCACTTGCATGAAAAAAGTGATTGCTCAGCGGAAGATGGCTCTTCAGCAGGTGGCCATTGGAATCCAACAGCACAACCACATGGTGCTTGGGGAGACGAAGCTGGATATCATAAAGGTGATATTGGAAACTTTACAGCTAATGCTAATGGTGTTGGTACTATTACTTTTGTTACTGATGAATGGTGCATTGGATGTGGAGATGATACCAAAGACATTATTGGTAAATCGGTGATCGTTCACCAAGGTACAGACGATTTTAAGTCGCAACCTTCTGGAGCAGCCGGAGCTCGTGTGAGCTGTGGAGGCATTATCCAATAAACTTATAAAATAATAAAAGGCTGCTTCGTTAAGCAGCTTTTTTGTTATGTATTTTGTTTGTACTTGTATGACATTATCTATGAATCAAAATTTAGAGCTCTATGAATCCTTCAGCTAGTGGTTGGATTACAAAACTTTTAAAAAATTTATCTGAAAATCAGGAGTTTATTAATCAATCTGAAGCAGTACTATATTGTAGCTTAAGAGATTCTGGTTTTATATATGGTAACAATAGGAGTCTGATTGTCAATTTTATAGATTCTCAAGATTTAACTGATGAAGAAATCTGTAAAATAAACTTGTTTTTAGCGTTATATTTTACTCACCATAAATCTCGAAGCAAACAAAAATTTTTAGACTCCATCATAGAGTTTTATAAGAATATCGATGTTTATAAATCGTCGTTTTTAAACTCTATATTCTCTGGTAAAATTTCGAATGGATTACTAGAGAAAATTATTCATAAACGGGTTCAGATAGATGACAATATCTTAATCAAGAATTTTAATTATTTTGTGATTAACGCCTTACTATATGTTGATATCCTAGCATATAAAGAATACTTAATAAGCAACTCTATATCTGTAAGTTACATCAAAAAACTTGAAGCATCAATTGAAAAAATTGTTTTAGATGTTTTAAACTCAAAAATTATTAAAACCAAGTATGACGAAAGCATTATGAAGTTGTTTGAGGCATCCTTACGATATCAGGACAATACTCATATTAGTCGTGATGAAGCTCTAGTGAATTTAACTAAAAAACATGAAAAATGGTATCTCTTTGATATCGCTTGTATGTCCACTTGGAGTGATAAAATTATTGACGAAAAAGAACAAGTGTTTCTATTCAATTTAGGTACTGAGCTTCAACTCTCTAATGACATCATTAAGAATTCTATAGATTCTGTAAACTCATTTTATACTAAACATAAGGATAGTATTGACTTATTAAGCTCTCGGAATATTGCTAAGAATTTTTATGATAATTCCAGTAAAATGGTAAGCAAACTTGTTTCAAGAAACAAAAAGAGATTGCAGAAAGAGATACAGCAAAGTAAAGAGTTGATGGTTTTAATTAGCCAATCTACAGTTAGAGATTTATCTAAAGAAGAATCCAAACAACTCCAAGAACAACTGGTTGATATTATAAAAACTATTCCTAGTTTAGCTATTTTTATGCTTCCAGGAGGAGCTATTTTACTCCCTTTGTTTATTAAGTTAATTCCGAAGTTATTACCTTCAGCTTTTGATGATAATCGTATAGAAGATTAAGCGCCAATGGTACAATTTAAACTCGCCAAAACTAATTTAGATTTCAAGACAATTTCAGTGCTTGCAAAAAATATTTGGACAGAACATTACACACCTATCATTGGTTTAGATCAAGTTAATTACATGCTAGAAAAATTCCAGTCTGAAATAGCCATTCAAAATCAAATAAATATAGACAGCTATAAGTACTACCTTATTATTAATGAAAATACTGCTATTGGCTACCTCTCAATAAAGAACAATGATGATGCCTTATTTTTAAGCAAAATATACATAGACAAATCATGTCGTGGTAAAGGATTCGGAAAAATTGCAATCAATTTTATTGAAGAAAAAGCAAAAGATTTAAACTGCCAAAAAATCTATCTTACAGTCAATAAGTACAATATGAATTCCATAATGGCTTATCAAAAAATTGGCTTTATAAAAACTGAAGAACTCGTTATAGACATTGGTAATGGTTACGTCATGGACGACTTCAGGATGGAAAAACTTATTTAATTTAACAGTGTTACCCTTCATTTTAAGTATTTAATTTGGTATTTTTAAAATTCACTAAATAACCAACATTTTTCAACTATTAAATTCTTATTATGAGACGCTTTACAACATTGCTTTGTATTGTTCTACTATCATTTACTTTTCAGAACCTTACATCTCAGAATTCAAATCAAGACACTCAAATCCCTGAAGATTTTTATAACCAACTCGAATGGCGCAATATTGGGCCTTATAGAGGCGGACGCTCACTTGGAGCAGCTGGAAGTCCTGGTAGACCTAAC
>CAZRDG010000173.1:0-5559 GCA_964598775.1 uncultured Lacinutrix sp. | reverse complement strand
AACGTAAAACACGATGTGATACATATTGAAATGAAAGGGTTTTGTACTTAAATATATTAAGTAATGTGCGTAACCTAACCACCGATTGAATACCTCCCGCTGAAATACGAATTTTTCGTTTTAACTCTTCACCTACATTAGCGGAAGCTGTTTCGATAGCAAATGCTTCTGGGTTATATTGAATAGTATAGCCTTTTTGTGCGACTCTTAACGAAATAACAAAATCATCTAACAAAGTGTCTTGTTCAACTTCATTATAGAGATCTGTGCGAATTGCAAAAAGTTCTCCAGCTGCTCCAACAACCGAATATAACTCAGCATCCCATTTTTTAAGTGTAGACTCATATTTCCAATATAAACCTTCACCAGCTCCTGATGCCATGTCTTTGTCTTTATTAAAAATTCGTTTTTCACCTGAAACACAACCAACCTTTGGGTTTGAAAAACAATGCACAATATGCTTAATAGAGTCTTTACCCAATAATGTATTGGCATCACTAAATACCACTAATGGTGTGTTTACCAAAGGCATAACACGATTCATTGCATTAATTTTCCCGTTACGTTCTGGCTTGTGAAATAGATTAATATTGTCATATTCTTTTAATTTTAAATCAGTACCATCATCAGAACCATCGGTCACCCAATAAATTTTGAGTTTGTCTTTTGGATAATTCAATTCCATGGTATTCTTCATTTTCTGATCTACATAATCTATTTCATTATATGCTGGAATAAAAAGAGTGACTTCAGGCTGAAAGTCATGATAAACTTCTTTATGTTTGTTTTTACTTAGCCATCTTTTAATTTTTACAAGCACATATAATATCATCCCATAGCCTATATATGTGTAAACCACAGTAAATATCATTATCCAAAAAAGTAGTTTTAAAAGTTCCATAATTTCTATTTATAATTTCTTCCAAGTATTTGATTCAAAATCGTATTGCTTTAATATTCTAGCTGGATTACCTGCTACGACTGAATATTCAGGAACGTTTTTTGTCACTACACTTCCTGCTGCTACAATAGAATGTTTACCTATAGTTACTCCAGGTACAACAACTACATTTGCACCAATCCAAGATTCATCCTCTATAACAATTGGCTTTGTTGACACACCTTGAACATGAATTGGACTGTCAATTTTATCATAATTGTGATTTAAGCCTGACAAGACAACATTTTGTGCTAGTCTTACATCATTGCCTACTTTTACTGGACCAATAATAGTATTGCTTAAACCAATACGAGTGCGTTCTCCTATTATGACATCACCTACTCCATTGTTAATGGCGGAGAAATCTTCAATTGTAGATTGAGCACCTAGATTAAATTTATTCCATGGTACGACATCCAATCTGGTGCGTTTTCTAATACAAGCTCCTCTTCCTTTTTGATGAATAAATGGATTTACAAACCATTTTATCCAAAGTCTTGGTCTTGCTTGATTTGGTATTACAATAGACCAATGCGCCAATGCCTTGATTCGCTTATTCGATTTTATTTGTGCTGCTAATTCCATAATAATTTTTGAGTAGATGTTGTAATTGCATTATAAATATCCTTGACATTGTTTTCCCATGTATGACTTTTGGCGAATGCAATACGTTGGTTTGACTTACTATTTGAATGTTCTGCTAATGCTAGTTCAATTAATTTAACATAGTCTTCTTTGGTTTTTCCTAAATACACATGCTGATTAAACATTTCCATGGCTTTTGTATCGGTTGCCACAACGGGTTTTCCCATGGCTAAATATTCATCTATTTTTCTTGGATAATTACCAATTGTGATGTCATTCACAATTTGTGGATTTGTGCATATGTCAAATCCTTTTATGTAAGAAGGAAGTTCGTTACTGTCTTTAGATCCTAAAAAGTAAACATTAGGCATCTGATGTAAAGCACAATTTTTAAATTTCTCGTCCTCTGGACCAACCAATACAACACTCCATTCGGGTTTCTGTTTTGCGATATGCACTAATAAATCGATGTCCAACCTCAAGGTCGTTAATGAACCAACATAGCCAATAACTGGAGATGGAATATTATTAAATTCTTCAGGAACTTTAATTTGATTCTCCTCATCTGTAAACATTTCGATATCACAACCTTGACCAACCATAATACTGTTCTTATTAAACTGAGATCCATATTCAGCATAAAGTGTTGAATTATTTAATACAACATCAGCTTTTGCAATTAATTTAGGCTCTATGCGTTCTCCATGTTTTTTCCAATAAGGCACTTTTACCAAGTAATCTCTTATGTAATAGGTATACAATTGAGGCTCAAGTAATTCCTTTAAATGAAGTCCCAGAAACATGGAACTATCATTAAACAATAGAAAATCAGAAAAACCTAATCGCTCTATGGCAGATGCTATGTTTTTTGATAGTATTTTAGAATTGCGCTTGTTAAGCACATTAAAAATCGATTGTGAATTAATCCAATTAATCGACTCAATGGTGTCTTTTGGATATAGGTTCCAAAGATTGTCTCCAATATTCACCATATCAGTTTCTTCTCCTTTAGCGATTCGGATACGTTTTTGAATTTTTTCAGAATTTTTATGTTTTAGTCTTGTTATCCTATCCATTGGAGGATTTACATATAACACGCGATTTTCTTTTGCAAATTCAAGGGCTATATTTTTACAATTACTCCCTATTTCTATATCCCAAGGCTGAATGCTTAGAATAACAATATCTTTACCTTTTATCATAATTTCATGCTTTAATTTCGTTAAACATTTTTTTATAGACGTCTAAAACCTGCAATGCCATATTATCCCAAGAAAACTGCTCGCATCGCGCTAGTCCTTTCCTAATAAGTTCATTTTTATATTCCGAATCTGAACTGATTTTCAATATTCCTTGTAGAATGGCTTCATACTCCATTGGGTTTACAATACAAGCTGCATCTCCTGCTATTTCTGGCATTGATGAGCTATTTGAAGTAATAACAGGAACACCGCAAGCCATAGCTTCAATAATTGGAATACCGAATCCTTCTCTTAAAGATGGGAATAAGAAAAGTTGTGACAACCTATAAATACCTGGTAAATCTTCATCTGAAACATACCCTAATAAAACAATCTTATCAATAAGATTCTTGGCATTTATTTCAGATAACGCAGTTAAAAGATCTTTTTCATTATAGCCGAGCAACACCAATTTATAATCAACATTTGTTGTGCTTAAAAATCCTTTAAATGCTTTTAAAACATTTTTAGTGTTCTTTCTTGGATCTTTATTAGCAATATGGAGCATGTATTGGTCTGGTAGACTGTATTTTTTTTTGACTTTATTTAATTCAATTACACCTGGAGATTTCAAAAAATGATCGCTTACGCCATTATGAATAGTCTTAATGTTATTGATTGTTTTTTCATTAAAAAACCCAGTTATATTCTTCTTTTCGAAATCGGAAACCGTAATGAGGCAATGGCTCTTTTTTACCACACCATTTACAATGATTCTTCTATAAATATTTCCAAGTTTTTGATACCATGACGCCTTACTAGTAATTTGTTTAAGCACACTTTCCTCCATATAAATAATGTCATGAAGGGTTGTAACCATTGGAGATTTAACATATAATGGTGCTGTATTACTCGTACAATGTAAAATGTCACATTTATAGGCATTTGCAATTGAGGGCAATTTTATCTGTTCCCAATATGGATAAGGTCCACCTGAAATTTCAACGATATTAAAATTTGATGTTTCAGAAATAGCACTTGTATCCTGATCTGGTTTTACAAAAATGAAATACTCATTGTCTTTATCAATCACTTGCAGTTTTTTAATTAACTCCAAGGCAACCCTATCCATTCCGTGCTTATGTGGTCTAAACAATCTTTGGGCTTCAATACCGATTCTCATTTTATTAGTTTTCAATTGTTCCATGAGCAGTATGAATAAATTTGTTGTTAGCACCTTTTAGTTTGAACAACAAGATGGTCATTCTAATAAAAGCTGAAGGCAATGAAAAAATTGCTTTTAATGTTTCGAGGTTGTAAAATGTTTTTGGGATTGCCAATAAAAATGCTATTACAGTAATTCCCAGATTGATGAACCATAAATCAGCACTTACATTTGTATCTATTTTAATCAGTATTGATAGTATACCATATCCTAGAGCAAAAAGAAACGCAATTCCAATAAGCAGAATTCTTGGTGGTATCATCATTTGAAATGCTTTGTCAAAAAAGTTGACATTACCATTAAATAGCAGAGCTCTACAACTTCCAAAAAAATATTTCTTTAAATAAATAAACTGGGTTGAAAGCCAACGCTTACGTTGGTTGGAAAAGTCTGATGCTTTTTGGATTTTTTCATCCAAAACAACGGCATCTTCCAAATATTCAATTTTAATTTTTTCTGCAGCAAACTTAAATTCAAGTTCCTTATCAAACCCTCCAACGGCATTTACCGTTTTCATCATAGACTTAAATAAACCATATTCAAATCCCATACCTGAGCCTATAAGACCCGATGATAACCCTAAAACGCTATGCCCTTTTCTAAAAATATGATTATTGATTTCCTCACTAGCCGCATCAAGAATAGCAAAGGACGTATTTAAGTTTTTAGCCTTTCGATGTCCTTGAACAATTTGATAACCACCTTCAAACGCTGCATTCATTTTATTTAAAAAATCAGGCTCCATAATATTGTCTGCATCCAAAATGATAGCGTAGTCATAGTGATCTTTTAAAGTTGCCATGGCACTATTTAGTGCTTTAGCTTTTGTACTCTTTTCAAAGCTTACTTCAACGAGTTTAATAGGAAGTTCTTTTAGCTTAATTATTGTGTTTTTATGAAGTGAATCTGCAATGACAACTACATCATACATATTTGATGGATAGTGTTGTTGTAATGCATGTTTTGAGACCTCAACAATTACAGTATCTTCTTTATAGGCTGGTATAAGTAGTGCTATTTTGTTTTTAGTAATTGACGCTTCTCGTCGTCTTCTTTTGTAAAAATTACCAGCGACTGAGAATACAAAAACATATAGACTCGATATTGCAAAATATCCATAAACACTATATTCAATTGCTTTCAATAAAAAGTCTAGTAGTTGCATAAATTTATTCGTTTAAATCCTGATTTATTTTAATTGAAAGAATTAGTAATCACTTTAGTTTTATTTTCCTGAAAGGAAACTTTAACTTTTCTGATTCCGTTTCTAACTTTTAAGGCAAAGCGACGTAAAAACGGGAAATATTTTCCACTTTTAATATTATATACTAAGGACTCGGAATCATATATCATTTGAAAATTCTCAGTGCAGAAAACAGGTTTTTTTGTAAGTCTGTTTATTTCAATGGCTTGCCCCAAATCACTTTCAACAAAGAGGTTATAACCATTAACTTGATATTCTTTAGCTTTATGTGCTGCGTGATTATTGGCTTTTTGACGTGCCTTCATATCAGGCAAATCAAGCATTACAAGTTTATTATAAGTCACACCTTTAGTATTTAACCAAGCCTCCGTTTCCTTTCGGTATTTCTCCAATCTTGAAGTAACTATAGTTCCTATTTTAGAAC
>CAZRDG010000172.1:0-5562 GCA_964598775.1 uncultured Lacinutrix sp. | reverse complement strand
GGGATCATGTTTGGAGAAGATATTTTAAGGGTGCCTCAAGCAGTTTTTCAATATTTTACGGAAGGTAAAAATTCTGAGGGTTCATATATGCCGTCAAGGAGAGTTTTTGTGAGTAAGCTTGCCTTAGGCATTGCAGCGATTCCGTTTGCATCGTTTTTATATGGTATGTATAAGGGACGATATAATTTTAAAGTTCTTAAATATACGCTTCATTTTGAAGATTTACCTGAAGCATTTGATGGCTATCGCATTACACAAATTAGTGACCTTCATGTTGGTAGTTTTGATAACAAAGAAAAAGTTGAGTATGCCATAGACTTAATTAATCAGCAAGAATCAGATACCATTTTATTTACTGGTGACATGGTTAACAATAGGGCAGAAGAGATGTTGCCATGGAAGGAAAGCTTTTCTAAATTGAAAGCAAAAGATGGTATGTTTTCAATTCTTGGCAATCATGATTATGGTGATTATGTGCGTTGGGATTCAGATGAATTAAAAGCAAAAAATTTAAACGAATTACAAGGCATACAAAAAGACATAGGTTTCGATTTGTTACGAAACGAAAGCCGATTTATTGAGAAAAACGGAGAACGAATAGCTATCGTTGGCGTAGAAAACTGGGGAAAAGGATTTAAACAAAAGGGAGATTTAAAAAAGGCTACCGAAACTATTGAAGCGAATGACTTTAAAATACTAATGAGTCACGATCCTTCACATTGGGAATATCAAGTTATTGATGACGACTATCATTACCACTTGACTTTAAGTGGGCATACGCATGGCATGCAGTTTGGTATAGAAATTCCTGGTTGGATTAAATGGAGTCCTGTAAAATGGCGTTATAAATATTGGGCTGGAATTTATGAAGAAAAAAATCAGCTCATTAATGTAAATAGAGGTTTTGGTGTATTGGCATTTCCAGGGCGTGTAGGTATTTGGCCAGAAATAACAGTCATAGAACTTAAAAAGGGCTCAAAACCAGCATAATAGAGGTAAAATGTTGTATTTAGGAGAAAATTGATTATTTTTATTAATACGCTAGATAAACCTATTTAATATATTGGTTTTCAAAACGAATAAAAAATTGTAGGTTTGTAATAGCTCACTTGACTTAAAATTTAAAAAATATGTCAAAATTTGGGGAACTTATTGATGTAGATATTCCTGTATTGTTAGACTTTTTCACAGACTGGAATGAAGAATCTGCTGCAATGCATGCCGTTTTAAGAGATGTTGCTGCTGCACTTGGCGACAAAGCTAAGGTTATTAAAATTGATGTCGATAAGAACAAAGATTTAGCCGAAGCATTGCGTATTAAAGGATTACCAACCTTGATTATTTACAAGAATGGCGAAATGAAATGGCGTCAAAGTGGTGAGCAAGATGCTAATACACTTATTGGTCTGATTAAGGAATACTCTTAAAATTATATCCTAAATTACCATAATACTTAAGAACTTTTGGGAGCGTATATTGTAAATTGCGAGAAGCTTTTACACTATCATGAAATACAACAATATCACCTGAAATTGCATTATCCACTACATTTTTATAGCATTGAATTTCAGATACATTTTTGTCCCAATCTACAGATAACACACTCCACATAACGATTTGAAATCCTTTATCAATTAACAACTTAGCTTGTTTTGGTTTCATGCGTCCATAAGGAGGCCTGAATAATTTTTGATTCTGAATATTTAAAATGTCCTGAGTTTGAATTACATCGCTTAGATAAGAATCTACAGTTGTTTTCCAGCCTTTTAAGTGATTAAAGGTATGATTCCCTATAGCATGACCATTTTTGATGATGTTTTGATAAATATCAGGATATTGCTCAATATTTTTCCCAATACAGAAAAACGTTGCCTTGGCATTGTATTTTTTTAAGCATTCTAAAACCCAATCTGTGATTTCAGGTGTAGGACCATCGTCAAAAGTGAGATAAAGAGTTTTTTCCTTTGAATCAATGTTCCAAATATAATTCGGAAACATTTTTTTTACAACCTTTGGAACTGTAACAGGTGTAAAATTCATCACAGTTAATTGCTATCTATTTGAATTACGTTTGAATCTGATGGAATGTCATTATCTGTACGTTCAGGTTCTTCGTAAGAATCGTCACCAATTAATTGACTAAACAAACGCAAGGTATTGTTGAAAGCTTCCATTTCAGTTTTAATGAATTCCTCATCATCGTCATTAATTATGATAACATCAACCAATCCTCTATAACGTTCAATGTCAGTATAAATCTCTTCGAACATTCGTCGTTGATTCTTAAGTGATAATGAACTATAATAGGTTAAATCCTCCTGATATTTTTTAGACACATCCTTAAATAAATTACGAGCTTTATCTTTAGATTCAACTTGATAATATGCACTGATATAAGGTTCTAACAAAGTGTAATATCCAAAAACATCTACTGGCATTTTTTCCATAGCTAAATCTGCAATTTCTTCAGCTTTTTCAAGTTCATCATTATTGATTAAAGCTTCAATTAAACGTGCTAAATTACCTCTGTACGTAATCCCATTTTTTCTAGTCTCTACATCATGGTAAACGTTATCATTACCACTATTTCCCCATTTCCATTCACTGACTAAACTGTACATTTTTTCTGGATCTACTCGTCCCATATCAAAAGGATTTGCTCTGTCAACAGATGTTCTAATTGGTACTAACTTATAGCATAAGCCATCAAGTTGTAAATAATCTTTCATCCAGATGTAGTCGTCATCACCGAATGCTCCTCCAGTAAAATAAATTGGACGTTCCCAATTATTATTGGCAACAATATCAAGCATTAAAAGTCTGTTTTTAATTAATGCATTTCCTTTTATTTTAATGTCTATATAAGGAACAATTAAATCAGCATCTTTTTCTGGAACAATACCATTTCTTAAAACAGCATTTTTATCTACAGGAATTCTAACATTCTCTGTTGGAAGGTAGTTGGCATTTAATTCTTGATTGCGTATTCTACTAAGATCATAACCACCTTGTTGAAGTATATGTCTGTATTTTGTTCTCGGATCATCACTAGTAATAAAATTCATGAATTCTTTAATAGGAATCGTATCACTTGTAATGGTATCTTTTATAATGTAATCTCTAGTTCCAAACTTGTATTTATCATGTGTTAACGAAGATGGAATTGGATCACTTTCATAAGCTTTGCGTTTCATTTGGTCTATATACCAATCGGTTTGGAATAAACTCGTGTTTACAACTCGTACATCAGTTCTGATGCCTTCAATTTCTTGAGCATACCAAAGAGGGAAAGAATCATTATCACCAATGGTAAACAGTATCGCATTTGGATCACAAGATTCTAAATATTTAATAGCCATGGCATGAGCGGTTTCTCTTCCAGAACGATCATGATCATCCCAATTATTGGCTGCTAATATTCCTGGGACTAATGCTAAGCATAGGACCGAAATAGCTGGTGCTAAAAGTTGATGCTTACTGTATTTTTGTAATGCATTAAAAATGGCATAAGCGCCAAAACCAATCCATATGGCAAATACATATAACGAACCTACAACTGAATAATCACGTTCTCTAGGCTCAAAAGGTCTTACATTGGTATAAACTTGTATAGCCAATCCTGTAAAGAGAAAAAATACAAGCATTGTCCAGAACAATTTTCTGTCTTTATTAAAGAGAAAAAATAATCCAATTAAACCTAAAATTAAAGGTAAAAAGTAATACGTATTTCTGGCTTTATTATTAAGGACATCACTAGGTAAATTATCTTGTGATAACCCTAAATGCCATTCATCAATAGGTTTTATGCCACTTATCCAATTACCATGTGAATCGTATTTTCCTTGAATATCATCTTGTCGTCCTGTGAAATTCCACATAAAATACCTCCAATACATATAACCTAATTGGTATTCTAGCATAAAAGCAATGTTAGAACCCATAGATGGCTTTTCTATATCAATATATTGACCAAATTGACGTAAAAAGCTGTGATAATCTTCATAATCCATAAGACCTTGAGCAGCTTTACTTTTAGTTTCGGCTATTATACCTCGTAACTCATTTTGCATTTGGTATTCAGGTTTTAGTTTAAAATCTAAATACCCAGTGTACATCATGTAATTTTCAGCATGTTCTGCACTCCACATTCTTGGGAGAATGGAAGCATGTTTAGAGTTGTAATTTTGTGTCGCGTTTTTGTAGTCATTTACAATGACATACTCTCCTTTTTCAAAATCTTTCTCATATTTAGGCTTATCATCAACATAAGGGTTATTTTGATCCAGGCCAGAATACATATCTGTGAATTGTGGACCATAAAACAAATGTGTTTTAGGATATTGCTCTAAATTATAGTAAGCAAGCAGTTCTCTTGCACTTGAAGGATTGTTCTCATTAATAACGACATTTGCGTTGGCTCTGATTGGCAACATTAACCAGGTTGAAAACCCAATGATTACAAAAGCAACACATAAAATTCCCGTGTTTAAATGTTTTAACCCTTTTTTCTTGGTGTATTTGATTCCGAAGTAAAAACCTGCAACTAATATTAGACCAGCAATAACAGATCCTGAATTAAAAGGAAGTCCGATTGAGTTGACAAAGAAAATCTCTAAGGCACTAAAATATCTTAAAATATTTGGAGCTAATAATTTAAATATGAACAATAAAATAGCAACCACCACGACATTTGCAATGATGAAATTTTTCACTGTTACAGTTTTGTAGTTTTTAAAGAAATAAATAAGACCAATGGCTGGAATGGTCAATAATCCCATAAAGTGAACACCAAAAGATAATCCAACAATAAATGAAATTAAAATAAGCCATTTATTTCCACGAGGTTTATCCATGTCTTGTTCCCATCTTAATCCTAAGTAAAACATGATGGCCATGATCATCGTAGCCATGGCATAAACTTCAGTTTCAACGGCATTAAACCAGAACGAATCTGTAAATGTGAAAGCTAAACTTCCTACCAAAGCACTCCCAAGAATAGCTTGACCTCGAGCTTTTGAAAGCGATTCTGTTGAACCAATAATATGCCTAATTAATAGAGTAATAGACCAAAACATAAACAAAATAGTAAAGGCACTAGAAACAGCACTCATCATATTCATCAGCCAACCTATTTGTGAAGGATCTGTAGAAAAAACAGAGAAAAACGCACCAAGCATTTGAAACAATGGTGCTCCAGGTGGATGACCAACTTGTAACTTTGACGAGGTCAGAATATATTCACCAGCATCCCAGAAGCTAACAGTGGGTTCAACAGTTAAAGTATAGGTTACTAAAGCTACTAAAAAAGCTAACCATCCTAAAATGGTATTCCACTTTTTAAAGTTTGATTGTGTCATATTTTATGAGTTATTACTGCTGGCGAATTTAAGAATAATTATATAACGTATAAAGGTTTTTAAGTAAACGTTAAGGTAATCTTGTTATTTTATACGAAAAATGTTTGCGCAAATAAAAGTTTGTACTAAATTTGCACGCTCAATTACATGATGGCCTATGGTGTAACTGGCAACACGTCTGGTTTTGGTCCAGAAGAGTCTAGGT
>CAZRDG010000171.1:0-5566 GCA_964598775.1 uncultured Lacinutrix sp. | reverse complement strand
CGTTACGTGTTACTGAAATTACAAGCTGTAGTTTTTAGAGTTTCGTTTAACGTTCCTCGTGTATGAGCCGTTGCGTGTCTGGTCACGAACCATTAAAAGTACAAAACTCCGATGGAAAATCCGCGAGGATTTTCCAAAGAAACACTGAACAAGCAATGGCTCATACACGGTGTTGTAGCCAGTTTTTATTCTTTTATCATCTTTTTTGTCTCTCGATTGCCATTTTTGTCAATTACTTTCAAAAGATAAACACCAGAATTTAGATTTTGAACATTTATTTTTTGAGAAATTGAATTTGAGTAAAATACTTCTTTACCAGTTAAATCGTAAATGTGAATTATTTCAATGTTTGCATAATTTGTGATGGTAATTTCATTAGTTGAGGGATTTGGAAAAAATGAAAATAGGTTTGAATTGTTTGTGAAATCATCTATTGAAAGTGGCGTTGAACAAGTTTTAAACACCAAAGGATTGTTGCTTCCCGTGAAACCTACTGCATATAAACAGTCGTTTAATTTTTTTATGTCTCTTATTCCGCCTGATAACGTTGACAGTGTTGTCGTTTGAAAAGACCAATTAGTCCCATTGAAAAATGTAAAATCTTCACTTGACGCATTTATTCCTGACCACACATTATTATTGTCTAATTGAGCAATACAATATCTATCATCATTAGTTTGGGTTGCAATTTGTGTAAAAAGAGAGTAGTTAGTGCCGTCATAATGTAAATATCCAGCTTCAAAATTGCCATTATTAAATCTAGAACCTGTAAACCACACATCATTTGGTGCAACAGCATCCACATCCCTTAAAGTTAAGTTACCAAAGGTTGTTAAGTTTTGCCCTTCAAAGGTCCAATTAGTGCCATTAAAATGCCAAATCCCAAGTTCATAACCACCCGAAATAATATAACCTCGTTTTGCAATCCAGATATCATTTGCTGAAGTTGCATCTATTTCAATTACAGTTCCTGCTGGGTCACTACCCAAGACTGTTGATTGCGGAACAGAAGGTTTCGTCCAACTTGCACCATCAAAATGAGCAACATATAATTCTAAATCACTTTGGCCTCCGTTAGTATTGTCAAAAAGTCCAACAACGTAAACATTGGTGGCTGAAAATGCAATTACTTTTGTTAAAGCTCTATTGTCAAAATTTTCATTACTGTTATAGTCTGGCAAATTTGAGGTGATGTCGTTCCAGTTTGAACCATCAAAATAATGAACATTTCTTTTGTCTGAAACCGTGTAAAATTCTGTATCTGAGATAGGTGCAATACTTTCTATTCTAACCCCATTTCCAGTTATCGGATTGTTAAGTTCAGACCAATTTGTGCCATTATAGAAATAAATTAAACCAAAGTTTGTTGTTCCATTTGTTTTTGAACCAACTGCTAATAAATTATTTGAAGGTGTGACTTTAATTTCAAATAAACTGCCGTTAGTGTTTGTGTCATTGAATTCATTAATCCAAGTAGTTTGGGCAGAAGTGCATATTTGGATTAGCAATAGTGTTAGAGTTAATTGAATTTTCATATTTAGAAGTTTATGTTTTTTTTAAAACAACTTAAACGACATTAATCCCCATTTTTTTTAAAAATTGTCTACAACCAATCTTGTCGGCCATTATTTATTTTTCTCTCCTAGTTTCTCAATTTTATTCAACCATTTTTCTCGGAATTTATCCTTAGAAAGTCTAATTGGTCCAATCGAAGTGATTTTAACCGATTTTACTCCAATAAAATTCATTGTAAGTTTTTTCATTGCTATATGGCTTGGGCTTCCATTGAACCATTTATAATACCAAGGCGGTTGGTCTAATGTGCAAATAATTCTTGAAGTCTTGCCAGTAAAATATTTGTCCCACCAAATCGAGCCCTCCCTTTTTTTGAATGCAAATCCTGGCAAGAAAACTCTGTCTAAAAATCCTTTCATTATCGCAGGAACCGAACCCCACCAAACAGGATAAATCCAAACAATATGATCAGCCCGTTTTAATTTGTCTTGGGCTTCCAATAAGTCAGGTTCAAGTTCTGTCCGCTTCCTGTATCCAAATTGAAGGTTTGGATTGAAGTTTAATTCCCTAATTCTAATTTCCTCGACTTCCGCATATGATTTTTTAGCGCCTTTCCTGTAAGCGTCCGCAAGTCCGTAATTGAAACTTTCTTTATCGGGATGTCCAGTTATTATCAGAATTATCTTCTTACTCATAATTTTGCTCAAATTGGCTACAATGCGATGATATGCAACGTTTCAATGTTTTATATCAATCGTTAAACGAAGTTAGCTGTTTTTTCTTACAAAGTCAAGGTAATTAGTAAGTTAAAACTCAAACTGTAATTGCACACTCACGCTTTTGGTTTCAGGTTTTTTCTTGGTTTCAGTATTTAAATTTGAGAGAGAAATCCCTAATAAACGCACAGACTCATATAGAGTATCTTGATATAATAATGCTTTGGCTGTATCCAGAATAATATCTTTATCACTCACATAATATGGAAGCGTTTTACTTCGTGTTTGCAAGGTAAAATCGCTATACTTAATTTTTAAAGTGATGGTTTTTCCAGCAACTTTACTTTTTTCTAAGCGTTTTGCAACTTCTTCAGCAATATGTTCTAGTTTTTCAAGCATAAAGACCTCACTAGTTAAGTTATCATAAAAGGTGCGTTCGGCAGCTAATGATTTTCGGATGCGATGAGGTTTCACCTCACTGTTATGAATCCCTCTAACTATGTGATAATAGTGTCGTCCTGATTTGCCAAAATGCTCATCCAGATATTCAAGTGGTTTACTTTTTAGGTCTTTTCCTGTGAAAATCCCTTTTTGATACATTTTTTCAGCGGTAACTTTACCAACACCATAAAATTTTCTTATATCCAATTGTTCTAAAAACGTAAGGACTTCCTCAGGATTTACGGTTTTTTGACCGTTGGGTTTATTATAGTCGCTGGCAATTTTAGCGACAAATTTGTTAATACTAATTCCAGCCGATGCAGTTAAACCAACTTCATCAAAAATACGTTGTCTGATTTCTTTAGCAATAAGTGTTGCACTCGGATTTCCTTTTTTGTTTTGAGTGACATCTAAATAGGCTTCGTCCATAGACAAAGGTTCTACCAAATCGGTGTAATCAAAGAATATTTTTTTGACTTGTTTTGAAATTTCAGCATAGCGTTCAAATCGAGGACGAACAAATATAAGATGTGGACAAAGTTTAATGGCTAGATTGCCTGTCATAGCACTTTTCACACCATATTTTCGAGCCTCATAACTTGAAGCACCAATAACGCCTCGCTTTCCACTTCCACCAACAGCAAGGGGTTTACCTTTAAGTTCAGGGTTATCCATTTGCTCTACAGACGCATAAAATGCATCCATATCAACATGAATAATTTTTCTTATTGGTAAATCGTTTGGCATAGCGTAAATTTAGGATTTCTTATTCAATTTAAATGATAGAAATAGAACGCAAATTTTTGGTTATCTCAGATGCTTTTAAAGATGAGGCACATCAAAAACACAGGATTATTCAAGGGTTTTTAAATCGCGACCCTGAACGAACCGTTAGAGTAAGGCTTAAAGATGATAAAGGCATATTAACTGTAAAAGGACTTTCATCAGACGATGGATTATCGCGTTTTGAATGGGAAAAGGAGATTTCAAAAAACGATGCAAAAGCGTTATTGGAGTTTTGCGAGATAGGCGTCATTGACAAAATACGTTATGAAATTAAAGTTAACAACCATATTTTTGAAGTCGACGAATTTTTTGGAGATAATGAAGGTTTAGTAATTGCTGAGGTGGAATTACAATCAGAAGATGAAACTTTTTCAAAACCAGATTGGCTAGGAGAAGAAGTCACTGGGAACATAAAATATTATAATTCTCAATTAAGTAAACAACCATATAATTCTTGGGTCTAATGAAAAAAGCAATTTTTAGTTTAGCAATTCTTATCTTGATTATTGCATGTAAAACAGAAACGAAAGATACTATTGAAGTTGTGGAAGAACCTATTGAAACTTTAGAAAAAACGACTAAAGAATTGAAGGAAGAACTTATAGCTAAGGGCTATCAGGTATTTGATTATGTTGATGAAAAAACCAAAGACACCACCTTAATGCAACAGTATTTTATTGCCTTTTTAAAATCTGGACCTAATCGTTCGCAATCTGAAGAAGAAGTCAGTAAACTTCAATCTGCACATTTAACGCATTTAGGAAAAATGTACGAGCTTGGTTACGCAGATATTTCAGGACCCTTTGGAGATGATGGAGATATAAGAGGCATTACCATTTACAATGTGCCAACCTATGAAATGGCTGATAGCCTAGCGAATTCAGATCCAATGGTAAAAGTAGGACGCTTGGTAATTGAGTTACATCCATGGTGGGCGGGAAAAGGACTTCCGTTAAGATAATTTAAAGTCATACTCACGCTCGACCTTGCATATTCTAGTATTGTACCAACCATACCATTGCTCACGCCCTTTTTGTTGTGCTATTAAATGCTCAGAGTTTTGTTTCCAAGTTTTTATTGCTTCCAGACTTTCCCAATAACTCACAGTAATACCTACATCTTCACGAACACTTTCAATACCCAAAAAACCATTCTGTTTTTTTGCCAAATCTTCCATTTTTTGTGCCATCTCACTGTAGCCTTCATTGTTTTTAGTGAGTTTAGATGTAAATATTACTGCGTAGTATGGTTTAAAGTTTTGCATAAACATTTTTATTTGTTTGACTATCAAGAGGTACCTCAAAGATAATGATCTTCTCTGTTTTATAGCCATCAATATCTGTCATTAAAATGCGTAAATACACTTTGCTTACCACAATTTTTGTAGGATAGTCATTCAAAGAGGTAATATCTTTTATAGCCTCACTCCATGTTGCACCGCAAGCATCGTTAACAACTGTTTTAAGCTCATCAATATTAACATCGATAAATCTACTTGCTTCTTTTTCTGTAATTGTTAATGCTTCAAACTTTTTATTACTAGAAATGGTTTTTAAAGGCTTCCAACTAGAATAGTAATGCTGCCATTTAATGATATCACAATGCGATTTATCATCAGAAATTGCAATGCTATTTTCATGCTTTTGAAATACTTCTATGTTTCTAAATTCTTGATGATGTTTCACGTATACGGTTTTACCCTCTAAAGTTTCACCATCATTTAATTTGTAAAACAACACACCATTAAAATCTGGATTAACTTCATCTTTCCGTCTTTCTTTTTCTGAGATGCCTTCGATTGTTACCGTGAATTCATCATAAGTGGCTTTAAAGCGCTTTTCTAATTTTTCTTCGGTTAAATAACCATTAAAAACATAACCTTCTTCAAAGAATTCGTAAGCGTCAATCCCTCTTACTTTTACCCATTCACCAGAAAGTTTTTTACCACCATCAACAACGTCGAGTTTTAAATTGGTGTGTTCAGTAATTTCCATGGCTGTTCCATAATCTAGCATGCCAACTTTAATGGCGCCTTGAGAAGGTTTCTCTCTTACGATTAACCCATTTTCAGCGTTAACGTATTGAATGTCTTGTGCATTTGCATAACT
>CAZRDG010000170.1:0-5575 GCA_964598775.1 uncultured Lacinutrix sp. | reverse complement strand
CAGAACAAAGCTGATGTAGATAATTTGCTTGCAAAGTTTGAAGACTTTTTCCATGGCGAAATTATTGGAAGAAAAAAGTACTTAAGAGATTTAAGTAAAGGAAACCAGAAAAAAGCGGGTATAGTTGCTGCACTTATTGGAAGTCCTGAAGTCATCATACTCGATGAACCATTTGCAAATTTAGATCCAACAACACAAATAAGATTGAAGCAAATCATTAAAGAACTTACTAAAAACAGGGATGTAACTGTACTAATATCAAGTCATGACTTAATGCATGTAACTGAAGTTAGTGAGCGTATTGTTGTATTGGAAAAAGGCGAAATTGTAAAAGACTTAGCTACAAGCGAAGCAACACTAAAAGAGCTTGAACTCCATTTCGCAGGCTAAAAGTCTACCATTTTCTCTCTATAATTCAAAAAGATGCTTATTTTTACAGCACTACATAATATTTGTAGTCGTTTTTAGTTATCTATAAACCAAATACAACCAACGTTGAACACACCTTATAAAGTCTATATTATACTTTGTTTATCTGCATTTGTTCTTATTGGATGCTCCAGAAAGAATGACAGTTTCATAAGCCGTAATTTTCATGCAGTAACTACAGAGTATAACACCTTGTATAATGGCTATAATGCCTTAGAGCAAGGACGTAAAACTTTAAACGAAGGCTATGCAGATAATTACTGGGAAATCCTTCCCGTAGAGCGTATGCAAGTTTCAGATCAAGTGGTGCTTCCGGGACAATCAAAAAATGCAGACTTTGAAAGAGCTGAAGAAAAGGCTGTAAAAGCAGTTCAAAAGCATGGAATGAACATTAACGGAAAGGAAAAGAATCCTCAAATTGATGAGGCTTATTTACTGTTAGGAAAAGCTAGATATTTTGATCAACGTTTTGTTCCAGCCATGGAAGCGTTTAATTATATTCTTTATAAATACCCAGCAAGTGATAAAATAAATCAAGCCAGGATCTGGAGAGAAAAAGCAAACCTTAGGTTGGAAAATACAGAGTTGGCAATTACCAATCTCAAGCGTTTAATGTATCAAGTGGAGTTAGAAGGACAAGACTTGTCTGATGCTACATCAATGTTAGCCGAAGGTTATATTGCTATGGAATATCTGGATAGCGCTATTACACAATTGGAGATTGCATCAAAGGCTACAAAAAGTAATGACGAAAGAGGTCGATATCGCTTCATTCAAGGACAACTTTATAATGCACTTCAAAAGCCTGACAGCGCGAATTATGCATTTGATCGTGTAATTGAGCTCAACCGAAAAACACCAAGGATATATCTAATTAGTGCCTACATAGAAAAAGCGAAGAACTTTGATTATAATAATGGGAATAAGCTAGAATTTTTAGAACTCTTGACAGAGTTAGAAGAAAACCGCGAGAACAGACCTTATCTTGATAAGATTTATCATCAAATTGCCGAATATCACTTACTCAACGCGTCTGATACTATCGCCGAAAAATACTACAATAAATCGTTAAGAACAGGTTCAAGAGATCGATTTTTAAATGCTATGAATTATCAAAACTTAGGAAATATGAATTTTGATAATTCCGAATATAAAAATGCAGGAGCTTATTATGACAGCACAATGCTTAACTTAAAGAAAAACAGTAAATTATACAGAGATATTAGAAGAAAGCGTGAAAACCTGGATGATGTTATACGTTATGAAGACATTGCACAGCGCAACGATAGTATACTAAACCTAATCAATCTTTCAGATGAGCAACGTCTAGCATATTTTACTGAATACACAGACAAACTAAAGAAGGCAGCTGAAGAGGCAAAAGAAAAAGCAGAAATTGCAAAACAAAACGCGTCTACTGGAATAATAAGTACAGGCAATACATCATCAACAAAAGGTATTGGCAACCAAGCTCCAAGCATTAAGTCATTTTACTTTTACAATCCAGTGACAGTAGCTTATGGTAAGAATGAATTTTCAAAAACTTGGGGTAATCGCTCACTTGAAGACAATTGGAGATGGTCTAGCAAAAGCCAAACTGGTTCAGGACCAGACGCTTTAGGTGAAGAATTTGTTGATGCTTCTGAAGAAGAGTTGTTTGATCCTGAATTTTACATTTCAAAAATTCCAACAGAACAAACAGCAATTGATAGCTTATCAAAAGACAGAAATTTTGCATACTACCAATTAGGTTTAATCTATAAAGATAAATTCAAGGAGTATGTTTTAGGAAAAGACAAACTTCAAGATTTACTAAATAGCGATCCTGAGGAGCGATTAATTCTTCCAGCAAAATACAATTTGTACAAATTGTATGAATTGCTAAATCAACCAGGCGAAGCAGAAATTACTAAGAATGACATTATCAATAATCATCCAGATTCAAGATACGCAACCATTCTGTTAAATCCAGATTCAAATCTTGGCGAAGATGAAAACAGTCCGGAGAATTTGTATGAAAGTTTATACAAACAATTTGAGGCCCAAAATTATGGAGTCGTAATTTCAGAAAGCGATAAATATATAACTATGTTCGATGGTGAAGCCATCGTGCCGAAATTTGAGTTTTTAAAAGCAGTTGCAAGTGCACGTTTGTTTGGTTTTCAAGCCTATAAAAAGGCAATAAATTTTATTGCTTTAAACTATCCAAATAGTCCTGAGGGCAAACAAGCTGAGCAAATGATGCAAAGTGTTATTCCAATGCTCGAAAAGAAGACCTTTGTTGACGAAGCAGCATCCAAAAACTTTAAAGTCATTTACAGTTTTACTGATGCTTCAGACGAAGAGATTCAGGAATTCTATAACAAATTAAACGAGTCTATTGAGGTTGTAAGATACTTTGATTTAACCTCATCAATAGATAAATACAATGCCAATACAACTTTTGTAGTTGTACATGGCTTAACTAGCTTGCCAGGAGCGCAAGGGTTTAAAGACATATTAAACGACTACAAAAAGAAAATTGATAAAGATCATTTCTCAATATCATCAGACAATTACGAAGTGATTCAAATTCATAAAAACCTAGAAGCATATTTACAATCTCAATAATAAACAAGAATGTTTTCAGATAAAAATAAAGGAAAAATGGCAACAGAAAGCACATCACAACAAAACATTATTGCTCAAGACACCAAAATTGTCGGAGATATAGTGAGTAAAGGGCCTTTTAGAATTGATGGTCAGGTTGAAGGTAATATCAAAACAGAAGATAAGGTGGTCGTTGGTAAGTCAGGCTTTGTTAATGGTACAATTAATGGAACCAATGCTGATTTTGAAGGAAGTTTCTCGGGGAAACTTAAACTATCAGGAACACTAACTTTAAAATCTTCTGCTTATGTACAAGGCGAGGTTGAGGTTGGTAAATTAGCAGTTGAGCCAGGCGCAACTTTTAATGCAACCTGTAGTATGAAAGGTGCAGTTAAAGAACTAAACAAAGGCATTGAGCAGTCAAAACGACAAGAATCTACAAGATCAGAATCAGGGAAAACAGCTTAATTCCTATGCTCGTTTTTCAGGAATAGCTATTCAAATGCTCGCCATTATTATAGCTGGCACTTTCATTGGAGTAAAACTCGATGAAAAATTTCCAAATGAGCACGACCTTTACACGCTCGCATTCTCATTAAGTTCGGTAATTATTGCTATTATTTATGTAATTAGGCGTATTATTGCAGCCTCAAAAAAGGACAATTAATGACTACTGAATTCAAAAAAAATCAAACAAGTTTTCTAGTTCAAGCCGTTTTATTCACCTTAGCCTTGTTTGGCATTCATAGCTATTTAATACATTATTTTGGCAAAGAAATTTCGTTTTTTTATCCACTCTGGCAGTTGTACATTTTTCACTTCATTATTACCACAGCCCTTTATACTTTAATAAATTATCGATACAATTCGGGAAAAAAAGACATCTTCAACACGTTTATGATTGCCACTTTTTTAAAAATGATTTTAGCTATTGTTTTTTTGTTGCCATTATTGGTTTCTGATTTTGAAAACAAGCAACCAGATGTTTTTAATTTTTTCATTCCTTATTTCTTATTTCTATTTTTTGAAGTCTTTTCACTAACAAAATTCCTTCAAAAAAACTAGCCTCAAACACTAGCTTATTTCGCTATATTATTCAATTAAAAAGATGATTAAAATATAGTTTGTGAATTCATTTTATGTACGTACATTTGCACCGAATTTAAAGCAAGGTATTTTTAAGCTATAACTAATGAGATTAAACACCTTTAAAACCATAGTATTTTCAGTTCTATTTTTAGCACTAAATAATACTGTTTCAGCGTCAGAAAGTAAAGAAGGAGATAACGACGAAAAATTCGAGCCAAAAGAAATGATCTTGCATCACGTGAAAGATGCATATGGCATGCATATTATCGACATTTCAGGCCATCCAATTTCTATTCCACTTCCTGTTATTTTGTATACAGATAACGGACTAACAACATTTATGTCTTCTGAATTCCATCATGATTATAATGGAGAAGTGATTGTTGAAAAAAATGGGCAAAAGTTTGTTAACGTTCATGAAAAAATATACGTTTTAAATGAAGGTGAAACGCAAGTAACATATGATGAAGAACACCATCCTACAAATGCTAAAAGACCTTTAGATTTTTCAATTACAAGAAACGTGTTTATGATGATGGTGTCAGTAATTGTATTAATCTTATTATTTACAGCTACAGCTAGACGCTATAAGAAATCAGAAAGCAATGTTCCAACTGGAATTGCAGGATTTATTGAGCCTTTAGTTGTATTTGTAAGAGATGAGATTGGGAAACCAATGATCGGAGAGCATAAATACAAAAGGTATATGCCATATTTGTTAACCATCTTTTTCTTTATTTGGATTAACAATGTGTTTGGATTAATTCCAATTTTAAATGGAGCCAACTTAAGTGGGAATATTGCCTTTACATGTACACTTGCAGTATTTACATTTATCATTACAACAATAAGCGGAAACAAGAATTATTGGAAGCATATCTTCTGGATGCCAGGAGTTCCTGTACCAATGAAAATATTTTTGATGCCTATTGAAATTATTGGAATGTTTGTAAAGCCAATTTCACTTATGATACGTTTGTTTGCAAATATTACTGCAGGTCACGTAATCATATTAGCATTAATGTCATTAATCTTTGTATTTAAATCTGTTGCAATTGCACCAGTTTCTGTAGCATTCTCATTGTTTATCACAGTAATTGAAATCATTGTAACAGCAATACAAGCTTATATATTTACAATATTGTCAGCCTTATATTTTGGTATGGCAACTGAAGAAGAACATCATTAATTAATTTAAATTTTATATTATGACTATTACTGGAATTGCAGCTATTGGAGCTGGTTTGGCAGCTATTGGAGCTGGTTTAGGTATTGGTAAAATTGGTGGATCAGCTATGGAAGCAATGGCTCGTCAACCTGAAATGCACGGAAAGATTCAATCTTCTGCATTAATTTTAGCAGCCTTCGTAGAAGCGGTAGCACTATTTGGTGTTGTTGTAGCTTTCTTACAAGAAGAGAATAAGAATCACTTTATAAGAATTAATTAATTATTACAACAATTAGCTAA
>CAZRDG010000169.1:0-5598 GCA_964598775.1 uncultured Lacinutrix sp. | reverse complement strand
GTCATGTTATTAGGAACTTCATATTGAGGGATTACTGTAGGTTTTGGTGGATCGATTCCGAATTTTAGCCAAGTAAATCCGTAATAAAGCAGTAGTGCTAAACTGATAAAACCACTTAAGATGAGAGCTCCGTTTTTTTGAAGAAAGGTTGGAGGTGGAGGTGGAGGTGGTTGGTTAACAATGCCTTTATTAAAACCTACTGCCACAGTCAAGTTTTCTCCTCCTCTTAAATTATCAGCAGTAAAGCGTATGCTGTTATTGGATAAAATTTGTGAGCTACAGTTGGTGCTGCTACTTCCATAGCGTCCAGTATAGCAAGCATTTTGCAAGATGTTTCCTCCTTCTGGAAGTGTGATTTGGCTAGATACTTGACCAAATGGCAAAGACCAATCAAATCCGTTGACGTTCCAGTAAATTTCATCGTAGGCATCAAAAAAACGAACTTGTCCACTCATACGATAGGTAATGGTATAGTCGTATTCGCCTTCGTTTAAAAAGACATCGCTTTCGCCTACATAAATAGTGATAACGTCGTTTCCTTTTTGAGTGTGATATTTTGATGTTCTGCCATCTCGTTCTACAGACAGAATTTTATAATCAAGCATCACTTTTTTACCTGAACTATCTCTACTTACAGTTGGGATAGTGCGCGTGATGCCTCGTTTAAAAACAGTGCCGTTAGCATAAATTTTAATGGACTCTTTTACAGTAATTGCACTAGACGTATCGACTTCAATATCAGAATGAAATGAAATGATGCGCTCACTTTGTGCAGATAAAACAAAAGTGTTTGCAATAAGAAGTACAATAAGTAAGAGTCGCTTCAACGCTTAGAATTTTACTTGTGGATTTTTACGTTCAATTTCCGTATCAATTTCAAAGAATCCAGCTTTTTTGAAGTTGGTCATTCCAGCTATAATGTTTGATGGAAACTGATCTATTAAAATATTATAATCTCGCGCAGTACCATTATAATAACGTCTTGATTTTTCAATGTCAGACTCAATGTCAGACAATTCATTTTGCAAGCTTAAAAAGTTCTCATTTGCTTTCAACTCAGGATATTGTTCTGCGACTGCGTATAAGTTGACTAAGGCTCTGTTTAACTGATTTTCGGCAGCTTGTTGTCCTTCAACAGTAGTGGCATTTTGTGCTTGATTTCTTGCTTTGGTGACATTTTCAAAGGTTTCCTTCTCATGACTTGCGTAACCCTTTACGGTTTCAACAAGGTTTGGGATTAAGTCATAACGTTTTTTTAATTGTACATCTATACCACTCCAGGCTTCATCTACAAGCGTGGTTAATTTTACCAATCTGTTGTAGACTCCAATACCATAAAAAGCGACCAGAACTACTAAACCAATTAATGCATATGTTATCATCATAATAATTAAATATTTAAGAATTAAAGATATTAAAATTAAGTGAGATTATTACGACAACTTAAAATGCTTTTTAGTGTTGACGTTTGAAGTTGATTTTTTAAGCTATTGGTTTGAAGAGCTTTAAAAAAAATGATATACTTGTGGTTAATAACCCAAAAAAAGCCTTAATTTCAAATATCCATGCAATTTAAGCAAATCTTATTCTTTTCCTTTCTTACATTTTTAACAAGCAGTTGTAATACATATAAGTTTATAAACACTCCCTTTTATGATGATGATTTTGGTGGTTATAATGGTCAACCAAAAAGTATGGAATTTGATTACATTAAATTTGACAAAGAAAATGGTAAAACTATAGAGAGAAAACCTAGAAGTAGAGATGTTTACGAGTATGATGAAAAAGGCAGATTTATAAAAAGATTTAGTGTAGGAAAAAGTGGAGGCAGAATTTTAAGGAGTGAAGCCAAATATTTGAAGAACGGAAGACTAGAAAGTGTAATGTATAATATAAACGAATCGATTGGTAAACGATTTTATTATTATAAATATAAGAGAAATAAGTTA
Organism: uncultured Lacinutrix sp.; assembly: GCA_964598775.1. Lineage (GTDB taxonomy): Bacteria > Bacteroidota > Bacteroidia > Flavobacteriales > Flavobacteriaceae > CAJQLB01. Next base: position 3,649 of record CAZRDG010000169.1, on the reverse strand, counting down.
CGTTCGATAAAAAGTAACATCACTATTGAACATTTTGAGTATGATAAAAATGGTTTTATAAGTAAAAAAATATTTAAAAATTTAGAGAAAGATTATGTTCAAGAAAGTTTTTATATAAATAATGAAAGTGGGCTTCCAATAGAAACAATAACGTTTGATAAAAACAATAAATTCAATGGAAAATATAAGAGTCAATATGACAATAGAGGGAACATGGTGAAAATGATAAGATTTGACAGAAACAATAATTTGAAAAGCATTATTGAGAAACAATTTGACAATCATAATAATGAAATATATCAGCAACAGTTTTCTATTGTTAATAATGATACAATATTAAAGCATACATCATCAAAGAAGTATAAATATGATGACAAATTCAACCCTGTTCAAATAACTGAATTTAGAGAAGGAGAGCTATATAACGGTTTTTACATTAACATTATATATCACCAAGATTAGTTATAATAATTCTAAAAATTAATATACTTGTATTACTTAACTTAAACATATGCTTATGAAATTACTAGGAATAAGTTCACGAATCAATCATCCAGAACATGGAAAAGGCGTTATCACTAACGTAACTTCAAAACACTATTGGGTAACCTTTATTGATAAAGGATTAGAAACTATAGATTTAGATAGCGAGTTTGAAGTGATTGAAGCAGCTGAAGATGACGTAGACACAGTTAGCTTTTTTGAAGTAGAGAGCAGTTTGGTGAGCATCTTAAAAAAATGGAGCGACGTTACTGAAGTTGTACATATTGGCGATAAATGGAAAGGTGGAAAACTCATCCTTGAACCAGCTGATACCAGCTTAAAGAGCAAAGAAATACCAATAGACAGTTTTTTTCATAAAATTACCATGGTTCGCGATAGACTGCGAGTGATGGAACAAAAAATAAATTCAAGTAACAACTTAGACGAACAAGAAAAGATTGATTTGCAACAATATATCACTAGAAGTTATGGTAGTTTAACAACCTTTAATGTATTGTTTAAACATAAAAGTCAACAGTTTGTTGGGCAGAGCAGTAAGTAGTGCGCTTTGCGGTTGTCTTAACTAAAGTGATTAATTTTTACTATTAAGATAAGGTCGTTTTTCACCTTTTATGTGATTTATTTCAAGCCCAAGAAATAACAACTTATGAAATGTTGGCAACTGTGCGCCACTTTCGGTAATGGTCCAATCTGTCCAACTTGCTTCTAGACCATCTATAGGTAATATGGATGTCCACATTTTAAAACTTTTTGGTCGTCCCTTGCTATCAAATTCCCAGAGGTATGAATCTCCAGGTGTAGTGCCTCCGGATGTATAAGTGACCAACAAACCATCTTTACCATTATCAAGTTTGACCAAGCGTCGTTCTGTTCCATCATCAAATACCTTATAAGGAGCAATCAACCAAAAGGAATCGTTGTTAAAATACTCAAAAGCCGTTTTTACAAGCTGGTCACGTTTTTCATCTATTACTTCAAAACTGTGAACAGCAGCCTGACTTCGTTCAGGATATTTTAAATGTAAGTCTACTTTGAATTCTTTCCATTGTACAGTACAAATGTTATTATACTTGTCCCATTTATAAAGGTGTTTGTTTTTAAACGTCCACTCAATATAATCGGTTTTCTTGAAGGCTTCATAATCCAATGCTTCCAGCATTTGCTGTGCTAATGCATCAGCTTGTTCACCTTGAATACCTGTTGGTAAGTCTTCATTGTATTTAAAATAAATAAAACCAAAAAACAGCAAACTTGGTAGCGTCAGGAAAATGACTATACCAGCTGTTATTTTTAATATTTTTTTGGTTTTCATCTATTGAGTTTAATTAGCCCTAAATAATTTGTTTGGCAAATTTCATTCATATAATTCACAACATCAACAAATTTCGGCAAAATACGGAAATCTTTATATGAGATTCCTAATAGCCTCTCTTTCGCTTAGTGGTTTTAAGGTATTTGACTGCACAAACCTTAAAACAGACTCAGGGTTTGTTTTGCCATATTCGCGCAAAGCCCAACCAATGGCTTTCTGAATAAAAAATTCGTCGGAGTTTCTATGTTGCAAACATAAGTTGTAAAACAGGACCTCGTTAGTTTGTTCTTTATAACCTAGTTGAAACAGGATAGCGCTTCTGTTTAACCACATATTTTTAGATGCTGAAAACCGAGAAATTACGGTTTCAGTTTCTTCAGGAAACTGTTTCAGGTATGCTCCTAGAATTTGTTTGGCTATGAAATCGACTGTGTCCCACCAAGAGTTGGTGGTCATAAAAAATTCAATTTGATGAATATCGTTTTTATGATATTTTTTTCTAAGCTTTTTCTCGAATAGCTCAACACCACAATGATGAAGTTCTCTGTATGGAGCTATAAAAAGTTCTTTTGAAATGCTTCTGATGTCCTTGTTGATATCATCTTTAAAATGAGCAACCGAGGTTTTAAGTAAGTCTCTCCTTAGCTTAGTCTTAATGCCATAAAATTCAAACTGATTACGCATATAGGATTTCATTTGAGCAGCAAATTCAGCATTAGAATTGGCAATGAAAGCGTCTTTAAGATGGTTTACAAATGACATTACTTAATGAGTTTAATGTCCAGAAGCAGTATCATCTCCTCTATGGTCTGCACCACCTTCAAGCTTACCATCTGGCAATTTTAAAATGGCATTAACTTTTCCAGTGATGACATTTTCTCTAACAATAGTTTCGTAGCCAAGATCTTGAATGGCTTTAATTAATGTATCGTCAAACATATTGGGTTCAAACATCACCACATCTGGCAACCATTGGTGATGAAAACGAGGTGCATCAACAGCTTGTTGTGCAGTCATATTAAATTCATGAACATTCAAAATAGTTTGCAATACTGACGTGATAATGGTAGATCCTCCTGGAGTACCAACACTCATAAGTAATTCTCCATCTTTTTCAACAATAGTTGGTGTCATTGAACTTAGCATACGTTTTTCAGGCAAAATACTGTTGGCTTCGCCACCAATTAGACCAAACATATTTGGTGTACCTGGTTTGCTGCTAAAATCGTCCATTTCATTATTAAGGAAAAATCCTAAATCGTCATTATACAGTTTTGAACCATAAGCACCATTAAGTGTTACGGTTACTGCAATGGCATTGCCAAATTGATCCACAATAGAGTAGTGTGTGGTTTCCATGCTTTCTAAAACCATGACTTCACCATGCGTGACGTCGCTTGATTTTGTTGGAGTCTCAAAAGAAAATGAGGACATGCGTTCTTTTAAATACTCACTTTCCATAAGAGCATCAATTGGGTTATCAATAAAATCTGGATCGCCTAAATAAAAACTTCTATCAGCATAAGCACGTCGCTCAGCTTCTGTTAATACCTGAATAGTTTTTACAGAGTTGTGTCCGAATTTATCCAAATCATATGGTTCAATCATTTTAAGAATTTGAGCTAGGCAAATCCCTCCACTTGAAGGAGGTGACATAGAAATGATTTTTAAGTCGTCGTATTCAAACGTGATTGGATCTCTCCATTTGGCTTCATATTTTGCTAAATCTTCTTCTGTTATAATACCACCATTATCTTTCATGAATTGTACAAAACGACTGGCTGTTTCACCTTTGTAAAATTCATCACGACCATTGTTCATAATACGTGTTAA
>CAZRDG010000168.1:0-5625 GCA_964598775.1 uncultured Lacinutrix sp. | reverse complement strand
CTTTTTGGATTGTTGTCGAAGGGTTAAAAATTTACAATTCTGATTTGTGAAATCTGAATTTTGAATTTCTATGTCATCATCATTTATTGAGTTTGCAGGAAATAGCCCAAAAACGGCTTTAGCCTTCAATAGCTTTTCATCAAAGATTCGTTTTAGCAACTCTTTAGCATCTTTAAACAAATCAGATGACTGTTTTCCTACCACATTATCATTTAGAATCTCGGGATATTTCCCATGTAAATCCCAACTTCTGAAAAATGGGCTCCAATCAATATAGTTTTCTAATGTGCTAATATCAAAATCATTAATTATTTGAACACCAAGTTGCTTTGGTATTACGATTTCTGTAGAATTCCAATCGATTTTAAATTTATTTTGTCGCGCTTCTTCAATGGATAGGAATTCCTTTTTCTTTCCTCGTTTTAAAAACTGCTCGCGAAATGCATCATACTCATCTCTAATCTGCTCTTTAAATACTTTATTATCTTTTTGAAGTAAATTCCCAACTACTGTGACGGCTCGTGAGGCATCATTAATATGAACCACAGTGCTACTGTAATTTGGAGCAATTTTAACTGAAGTATGTGCTCTAGAGGTTGTGGCACCACCAATAATTAATGGAATATTTAAATTTTTCTTTTCCATTTCTTTGGACACAAAAGTCATTTCATCAAGAGAAGGCGTAATCAATCCACTTAAGCCAATAATATCTACATTTTCTTTTATTGCAGTCTCAATAATTCTTTCCGGTGGAACCATAACGCCTAAATCGACTATTTCATAATTGTTACAACCTAACACCACGCTCACAATATTTTTTCCAATGTCATGCACATCTCCCTTTACAGTTGCCATTAAAATCTTGCCTGCAAATTCTTGTTTTCCGTCTTTTTCTGCTTCAATAAATGGCTGCAAATACGCCACAGCTTTTTTCATAACTCTTGCAGATTTTACCACTTGCGGCAAGAACATTTTTCCGCTTCCAAAAAGATCTCCAACTACGTTCATTCCAATCATTAAGTGCCCTTCAATAACTTCAATTGGTTTTTTAACTGCCAAGCGAGCCTCTTCAACATCATCTATAATAAAGGCATCGATTCCTTTTACTAAGGCATGAGTAATGCGATCTTGAAGCGCATCATTTCGCCATTCTAAAATCTGTTCAGCACTTTCTCGTTTCTGCCCTTTTACAGTTTCGGCAAAATCCAACAAACGCTCGGTTGCATCATCACGTCGGTCAAATAATACATCCTCAACATGTACTAATAAATCTTTATCAATTTCATCATAAACTTCCAACATGGCTGGATTAACGATTCCTAAATTCATACCATGCTGTATGGCGTGATATAGAAAAGCCGCATTAATGGCTTCACGCACTACATCGTTTCCTCTAAATGAAAACGAAACGTTGCTCACACCTCCTGACACATTTGCATAAGGCAGGTTTTTACGAATCCAATTCGTTGCTTTGAAAAAATCTAAGGCATTTAAACGATGTTCGTCCATTCCTGTAGCTACAGGGAAAATATTAGGGTCAAAAATGATATCTTGAGGTGGAAAGTTGACAAGTTCAACCAATATATCATAAGAACGTTTACAGATTTCTATACGTCTAACCAAGGTATCTGCTTGACCATCTTCATCAAATGCCATGACTATCACAGCAGCTCCATAACGTTTTATCAATTTTGCCTGACGAATGAATTCAGCTTCTCCTTCTTTTAAACTAATGGAATTGACCACACTTTTACCTTGAACAACTTGTAAACCAGCTTCAATGATTTCCCATTTAGAACTATCAATCATGATAGGGATTCGTGCAATATCAGGTTCGGAAGCAATGAGATTTAAAAAGGTAGTCATGGCATACTTTCCGTCAAGCATACCTTCGTCCATATTCACATCCAAAATTTGTGCACCACCATCAACCTGATGTCTTGCAACCTCTAATGCCTCATTATATTTTTCTTCTTTAATTAAACGAAGGAATTTTCGTGAACCTGTGACATTCGTACGTTCACCAACATTGATGAAGTTGCTTTCTGGAGTGACGACAAGCGGTTCCAGTCCTGATAAGGTTAAATATTTTTTCGTTTTATGACTCATAAAACTTCAGTCTTAAGCCTTCGTGGTTTATAATTTTTAGCAACTTCAGCGATGGCATTTATATGTGCTGGAGTTGTACCACAGCAACCACCAATTATATTTATGAGTCCATCTTGAAGATAATCTTCTATTAATTGTTGCATTTGTTTTGGACTCTGATCATATTCTGCAAAGGCATTTGGCAAGCCAGCATTAGGATGAGCTGAAGTAAAAAATTCTGTTTCATTTGAAAGTCGTTGCAAATAAGGTTTTAACTGCTCTGCTCCAAGAGCACAATTAAACCCAACACTTAACAATGGGATGTGAGAAATAGAGGTTAAAAAAGCCTCAACGGTTTGTCCAGACAAGGTTCTACCAGAAGCATCTGTAATAGTTCCAGAAACCATAATTGGAATGTCTATTTGTCGTTCTTCCTTAACTTCCTCAATAGCAAACAGCGCAGCTTTAGCGTTAAGTGTGTCAAAAATCGTTTCAACCAATAGCACATCAACGCCTCCATCAATTAACGCTTCTACTTGTTCTCTGTAAGCGATACGTAATTCATCAAAGGTAATGGCTCGATATTCAGGCTTATTCACATCAGGAGACAAACTCGCAGTTTTGTTTGTTGGTCCAATACTTCCTGCAACAAATCTTGGGTGTGATGGATTTGCCTTTGTAAATTCATCTGCAACTCGTTTGGCAATTTTAGCCGATTCATAATTAAGCTCGTATACTAAATTTTCCATGTTGTAATCAGCCATAGCAATTGAAGTTCCTGAAAACGTGTTGGTCTCTACAATATCTGCTCCTGCTTCAAAATACTTTCTATGAACTTCTGCAATAGCTTCTGGCTGGGTTAAAGACAACAAATCGTTATTCCCCTTCAAAGACGAAGGATAATCCTTAAAGCGATCACCACGATAATCATCTTCAGTAAACTTATATGCTTGTAGCATGGTTCCCATAGCGCCATCAAGCACAAGGATTCGTTTTTGTATTTCCAGTTTTATGTTGGTCATGAATTCAATTTAATCTGTTTGAAATTTTAATAACATCACTCAAAACACCTCTCGCTGTCACTTGTTTTCCTGCACCTGCACCTTGAATGACTAAAGGTTGTTTTCCATACGATTCTGTAAAAATTTCAAAAACTGAATCTGCTCCTTTTAATTGTCCTAAAGCCGTATTTTTTTCTTCTTGTATTAGTTTTACGTCAAGCGTCTTTTTGGTGACATCGAATTCGCCAACATAACGTAGCACCTGCGTTTTAGTCAACTTCTCTTTCAACTCTTGAAATGGGACATCCAACTCTTTACTTCGATGCTTAAATTGATGCAAGGTTGTTTTCCCGTTGAGTTGTTTAGGCACCAAAGACTCAATTGAAATATCTTGAAATTCGGTTTTAAAATTTAACTCTCTTGCTAAAATTAGCAGTTTTCTTGCGACATCATTTCCAGACAAATCTTCACGTGCATCAGGCTCAGTAAGTCCTAAAATAGAAGCATCATTCAATACTTTTGAAAACGGCACTTCAGATTCTGAAAATTGATTGAAAATATAACTTAAAGAACCTGAAAAAACGCCTCGAATTTTTTCAATTTTTTCTCCGGAATTATGTAAATTTTTAATGGTTTCAATAACAGGTAATCCTGCACCAACATTAGTTTCATACAAAAATGATTTGTTATGCTTTTTTAATGCGAATCGCAAGGCTTTGTAAAAATCATAATGCAAGGTGTTAGCCACCTTATTGGCAGAAACGATATGAAATCCGTTTTCAATAAGTTTAATATAATTTTGCGTAAAAGCCACACTCGCTGTTGCGTCTATCGCTATTAGGTTATCAAACTCGTGATGCTTTACAAATCTAATAATTTCATCTGTTTTATAAGGCACAGAAAACGCTTCAAAATCTGTTTCCCAACCATTCGAAATTCCATCCTTATCAAAGAATGCCAATTTAGAATTAGCAACAATTGGAATTCTTAATTTCAAATTTTGCTCTTGTAACAGTCTTGATTTAGCTTCATTAATCTGATTGATTAATGTGCTTCCAACTTGTCCGATTCCGAATAAGACAATATGTATGGTTTTACTGTTTGACATAATGCTTATTTTTAAGTGAGTTAATCGCTTTAAAAGCTTGTTGCAAGTCATTTATCAAGTCGTTGGCATCTTCAATACCACAAGATAATCTGATTAAGGAATCTTTGATTCCAGACTGTAAACGCTTTTCACGCGGAATAGATGCATGTGTCATTTGTGGTGGATGGCAAAGCAAACTTTTTACTCCTCCTAAACTTTCAGCGAGCTTAAAATAATCTGTGTTAGTCACAAATTGGTTAGCTGCTGCTTGAGTGTCGTCGTTAAATGTAAACGATACTATACCTCCAAATAGTCCGTTTTGCTGACGCTTAGCAATTTCATGGTTTTTGTGTGTGATCAATCCTGGGAAATAGACATCCTGAACAGCGTCATGATGATTTAAAAATGCTGCAACAGCAAAAGCATTTTCACATTGCTTTTTGTAACGAAGCTCTAACGTTTCAATGCCACGAATGGTTAAGAAGCAATCCCAAGGACCTAAAATACCTCCAGACGCGTTTTGTATGAATTTTATTTTTTCTGATAATTCTTTGGTTTTTGTTACTACCAAACCTGCTACCAAATCAGAATGACCTCCAATATACTTGGTGCCACTGTGAATTATAATATCTGCTCCTAAGGATAATGGTTGCTGAGCTATTGGACTTGCAAACGTGTTGTCTACCACCAAAAGGGCATTAACGCTTTTCGCTATTTTTGAAATTTCTTGAATATCAGAAACCTTTAAGGTCGGATTGGTTGGAGATTCTATCCATACCAATTTTGTTTTGCTACTGATTTTTTTAGCAACATTTTCAGCATCAGTTGTATCAACATAATGCACTTTGATGTCAAGTTTTTCATAAACATGTGTAAATAATCTGTAAGCACCTCCATAGATGTCGTCAACAGCAATGATTTCATCACCAGCAGATAATAATTTTAAAACCGAATCAATGGCTGCCAATCCTGTTGCAAAGGCAAAACCAGAATGACCTCCTTCAAGTTGTGCCACGACGTCTTCTAATACTTTACGTGTTGGGTTGTTACTTCTTGCATAATCGAAGCCTTTATTTACTCCAGGAGCTTCCTGAATAAATGTTGATGTTTGGTAAACTGGTACCGAAATTGCTCCAGTGAGTGGATCACTTGGAATTGAATGAATAATTTTTGTTGCACTCATTTTTCTAATTTTTTTGAGTTAATAAATGATTAATCCAAAAGTCAAATGCGTCATTACTGACGTACCTAATAGAAAAATGTTATAAGAAAATTAGCAATTACAGATGAGTAATTACGTTTGAGTTATCTATCCAAATCTGCGATAAATGAATCACATTTTCAGGTAGAATTTAGCACCTTCTTTATGACTAAAGGGTTGCTAAGGCTTCAAAGGGTCTATTCCCTCCACCTTTCTTGATAACATTTCAGTAAGTTTTTGAACTTTGT
>CAZRDG010000167.1:0-5643 GCA_964598775.1 uncultured Lacinutrix sp. | reverse complement strand
CACAAGGTTCATACATTTGTGGTGAAGAAACCGCTTTAATTAATTCTATTGAAGGCCAACGTCCAGAAGTTCGAGTAAGACCTCCTTTTCCAGCACAAAAAGGCTTGTTTAACAAACCAACAACAGTTAATAATGTAGAAACACTCGCTGCACTACACTATATCATTTCAAAGGGTGGAGAAGCTTGGAAAGCTATTGGTACAGAACGTTCTTCAGGAACAAAATTAGTCTCTTTAGACAGTTTCTTTAACAATCCAGGTATGTATGAAGTGGAAATGGGAACACCACTATCTTATGTAATTAATGAGCTTGGTGGTGGTTTTAAATCTGATGTAAAAGCAGTCCAAATTGGTGGTCCACTCGGTGGTCTGGTCCCAGTTTCAAAAATTGAGGATTTAACTGTTGATTTTGAATCCTTTTCAAAAAATGGATTTCTGTTAGGACATGCATCAGTTGTTTCAGTTCCTGAAGATTATCCTATCATGAAGTTTATCGAACATCTTTTTGATTTTGCTGCGTATGAAAGTTGCGGAAAATGTTTTCCTTGTAGATTAGGAACAAAACGTGGTCAAGAATTAGCTGAAAAAGCATTGACCTCTGAATACAAAATAGACAAAAAACTATTTACAGATTTATTAACGACACTAGAACAAGGTTCTTTGTGTGCTCATGGTGGCGGAATTCCGTTACCTGTTCGAAATGCTTTACAGTATTTTGATGATGAATTAAGACCATATTTCAACTAGACCATTATGAGTAAAACAGCATATATAGACAACAAAGCATTTGAAATTAAAGAAGGAGAAACCATGCTTTCATTTATTCGTCGTTACAAGGAAAAAAACTTAGTTCCAACCTTGTGCGACGCACCAAATCTAGATCCATTTGGCTCATGTAGAGTATGCAGTGTTGAAGTCGCTTTAGAGGCAAATGGGCCTGTAAAAACCATGGCGTCCTGTCACTCACCAGTGGCAGAAGGACAATATATTTACACTAGTACAGAAGCTGTTAAAGCACTTCGAAAAAATATTATTGAATTGGTCCTAACTGATCATCCTTTAGATTGTTTAACTTGCGAAGTGAATGGTAATTGTGAACTGCAAACTGTTGCTGCTCAAGTTGGTATTCGTGATGTTCGCTATCCTGAAGGTGATAATCACCTATATAGAATGAAAGATTTAAGTCATCCTTATATGACCTCAGATTTATCAAAATGTATTAACTGCTATCGCTGTGTAAGAGCTTGTGATGAAGTTCAGGGTGAATTTGTGCTGAGCATGTCTGGAAGAGGATTCGATTCTAAAATCATTAAAGGTTTTGACACCTCATTCATGGACTCTGATTGTGTGAGTTGCGGTGCTTGTTCACAAGCGTGCCCAACATCGGCTATTTCAGATGTATTCCAATCTAAAGCTATTCAAGCAACAGATACTACAAGAACCATTTGTACATACTGTGGCGTTGGTTGTAACTTAGAAGTTTCTACGAGCAATGGCGAAATATTAAGTATTCGCGCACCATATGATGCTGAAGTAAATCAAGGTCACACGTGTTTAAAAGGACGATATGCCTTTAAATTTTATGACCATCCAGAGCGATTAAATTCTCCGATGATTAAAAGAAATGGGGAGTTTGAAAAAGTAACATGGGATGAAGTTTACGATTATATTACAGAGAAATTCAACTATTATAAAAAAGAATTTGGTCCAGATTCTTTGGCTGGAATTTCATCTTCTCGATGTACAAACGAAGAGAATTATTTAATGCAGAAATTCTACAGAGCTGTTATTAATACTAATAATATTGATGGATGTGCTCGTGTGTGCCACTCTCCTACTGCTTTAGGAATGCAACGTACTTATGGTACTGGAGCTGCAACAAATTCTATAGACGATTTAAAAGACACTAATTGCATTATGGTTATTGGAGCCAATCCAACAGATGCACATCCAGTAACAGGAGCTAAGCTTAAGCAGTTTGCTATGAAGTCTGATAATGTATCTATAGTGTTAGACCCAAGACGTACAGAGTTAGCGCGTTATGCGACACATCATATCGCTTTACGTCCTGGAACCAATGTTGCTGTACTAAATATGATGATGTATTATATTGTTTCAGAAGGACTTGTTGATGAAGACTTTATTAAAAATAGAACAGAAGGGTTTGAAGAGTTTAAGAAAGAATTACTTGCCATAGATTTAGATCAAATTGAACAAATTTCAGGTGTTACAAGAGAAGAAGTTCGCGCTGCAGCTATCGCATATGCTACGGCACCAAATGCAATGTCTTTTCATGGATTGGGAGTTACAGAACATTCACAAGGAACCTTTACTGTAATGCAGATTGCAGATTTAGCATTGATGACTGGAAATATTGGACGTCGTGGTGTTGGTGTGAACCCATTACGTGGCCAGAATAATGTGCAAGGATCGGCAGATATGGGAGTTCAACCGCATCAAGGTGCTGGCTATTTAGATGTGACCAATGACGAAGTCAATAAAAAATACAATGAGTTTTATGGCGTTGAAGTACCAAAGCATATTGGATGGAAAATACCAGAAATGTTTGATGCAGCCTTAAAAGGCAAACTAAAGTCGCTATGGATAATTGGTGAAGACGTTGTTCAAACTGATCCTAATACTCAAAAAGTCATAAAAGCCCTTGAAGCAACCGATTTAGTGATTGTACAAGAGTTGTTCATGACTGAAACCGCTAAGTATGCTGACGTGATTTTACCAGGAGCGTCGTTCTTAGAAAAGTCAGGCACATTTACCAATGGTGAACGTCGTGTTCAAGCTGTTCGTCAAGTTGTAGAACCTATTCCAGGTTCCAAACCAGATGGACAGATTATCGTAGATATCATGAACCGAATGGGCTATAATCAACCGGATTATACACCTGATGGAATGTTGGATGAAATTTCTCAAATTGTACCATTCTTTGCAGGAATTAAATGGGATAGATTAGGCAAAAATGGTCTGCAATGGCCTGTTGCACCTGATGGCACTGATACTAAAATTTTACATACTACTGAATTTAAACGAGGAAAAGGCAAGTTTGAATTTAATGCTTGGGAAGAGACTATTGAATTAACAGAACACGCAAAAGACTATCCATATATATTAACTACCAATCGTGAGTTAGAACATTACAATTGTGGAGCAATGACTCGTCGTACTGCCAATGAGCAAATTCTTCAAGATGATTATTTGATGATTCATCCTGATGATGCCAAAACAAACTTAATCAATGAAGGCGACTACGTATGCTTAGAATCACCTCGTGGTAAAGTAGATGTTAAAGCAAGAATTACAGACGAAGTAAAACAGGGTATTTTAAGCACCACCTTCCACTTCCCGGAAATTATGATTAATAATATTACAGGCGATGTTCATGACAGTGAAGCCATGTGTCCAGAATATAAGGTGGTAGCTGTAAGAATTCGGAAAAGTAAAGGGAAACATAAAAAAGCTATTAATGCAATTCATTAATTAACAGTGTTTTATAAATTAATTAAATAATATATTTTCATTTCATCGGATTTTTTTGCATTTCATGGAGTATTTTTTGAATATTTTATATATATTTGACCCAAAATAATTCATTAAACCCCAAATCTGATGAAAATAAATTACCCTCGCGGTAGTTACTTTGCGCTATTTTTATTCTTTTTATTATCACTTAATTTTAGTTTTTCGCAAACTAACTATGCTGAAAAAGCAGAAAAAATTCTAAATGAAAGAGACGAATTAGTCTTTACCTTTTATGCAAATTCAATGCAGGAGGTAAGACAATTGTCAAGAATTTTATCTTTTGATCATGGTCAAGACCCTAATACACCTCTTACCATAAATGCAATAGCAAATAAAAAACAATTTGATCTTTTTCTAGACTTCAATCTCCAATACACTATCGATGATAGTAAAAACTCCCCAAAGGATGTTTTGATGACCAATTCAATTGAGTATAGAAATCAAAGGGATTCTCGTGCTGCTACTGTTCTCTCATTTCCACTTACCGCATATCCTACCTATCAAGATTATGCCGATCAGATGGCTGAATTTGCTTCAGATAATCCATCCATTTGTCAATTAGTGGATATTGGAGGTACAACAGAAGGTGCAGCAGGAGGTGATAAGCGTTTGCTTTTTATAAAACTTTCGGATAATGTCAGTGTTGACGAACAAGAACCTAGAATGATGTACACATCATCAATGCATGGTGACGAAATAGCAGGTTACCCTTTAATGTTAGATTTAATTAATTATTTTATTACAGCATACAACGATACTGGTCATAGTGATCATGTTCGGATAAAAGATTTAATTGATAATTCAGAAATTTGGATAAATCCAAGTGCTAATCCAGATGGCACTTATTATAATGATCCTTCAAACACTTCTGTTGCAAGTGCTAGAAGATATAATGATAATGGTTGGGATTTAAATAGAAATTTTCCTGATAATATTTTAGGACCATATCCAGATACTGGACAAACTGGTTATGAGTTAGAAACTCAGCAATTTATGACTTTGGCAGACACTTATCACTTCGTGTTATCCGCAAATTTTCACGGAGGAACCGAAGTTGTAAATTACCCATGGGACAATACACCAACAAGACATGCAGACGACACCTGGTTTTTTAATATTAGTAAAGAATACGCTGTTAACTGCCAAGGTGATGAGTTATTTTATAATGGGACAACAAATTATATGGATGCGGTTTATCCAAATAATGCCTGGCCAGGAGTAACAAATGGAAGTGACTGGTATACCGTATTCGGTGGACGTCAAGATTATATGAATTATTACCAACAATGCAAAGAAACTACAATTGAACTTTCTAACACCAAAACACCTCCTGCATCTCAGCTAAATAATTTATGGAATTGGAATAAAGAAGCATTAATAGAATATCTTTTTCAAGGTACATATGGTTTTAGAGGTCTAGTTAAAGATGCTAGTACTAATTTACCAATAAATGCAAAAATCACTTTAGTTGGTCATGATAATACTAATTCTCATACAGTAACTGAGCTACCTTTTGGAGATTATTACAGACCAACCAACGCAGGTACTTACGACATTTTATTTGAAGCTGATTGTTATCAATCATTTACATTAACTAATCAAACCATAGCGAATTACGAAACAAAAGTATTAGCAGATGTATTTCTCACTCCAATTGCAGGATCTGCTCCAATAAATATTACACCTTCAAACGTTAGTGCAACAACTGCTAATATCTCCTGGGATAATATAACAGGTGCAACATATGATTATCAATATAGAATTATAGGTTCCCCTTCTTGGACTGGAGGTACTACTTCTTCTAATTCAATAGCATTATCTGGATTAACACAATCATCACAATATGAAATTCAAGTCAGAAGTATTTGTAATAGCAATACTTCACCATATAGTTCCTCAATTTTATTTACAACTACAGCACCACCTCCTTGTACAGGAAATTTAATTAACAGTTTTCCTTATATCGAAGACTTTAATTCAGGTATTGGTGATTGGGTTCAAGGGGCTAATGATGTTCCTGGAAGTAACTATGAAGATTGGACTTTAAAATCTGGAGGTACTACTTCAAGTGGAACTGGTCCAAGTTCTGGATATGGTGGAAGTGGAAGTT
>CAZRDG010000166.1:0-5679 GCA_964598775.1 uncultured Lacinutrix sp. | reverse complement strand
CCAATCATTGGCAATCCTGCTCGTTTGATAGAGGTTAGATTTACATTTAGTAATAAATAAAATATTGAAATAGGAGCAACGTAATGAAAAATGCCGCTGTATAACTCAATACTATTTGATGCTGTTGGTATGAGGCTTAAGTTGGCTAAAACTGCTGTAAACAGAATCACTAATAAAGCTGCGCCAAATTGTTTTCCGAATTTGGTTTTTCCTGCATATACAGCCAAAATAACCATAAGGCATAATACTGCCAAGACATAAATGGGATTACTAGTAAAGTTCATGTGGTTAGTTATTTGCTCAGGTAAGTTAACAATTTATTAGTAACCGAAACATATTTAACTTCAAACGCCAAGACATAAATGCCTTGGCGCTGAAGATAAAGGGACTTGTCGATTTGGTTATCGTTAAAATATTATCAAACACTTTCAAATAAAAAAATTATTTGAGCAATAATAAATTTAAAATTAATTATATAGGGAGGAATTCAAATGTAAAATTAAATGCTTTATTATCAAAGCATTGACTTAATTTTTTTGATAAATAATTATTGAGTCACTATCACCAATGGTAACAAACTCTAAATTGTTGTCTTTGTCAATATTTTTTAACTCGATTTCTGAGTTGCCATAAACTGGAAAATTATTTTGAATTTTTGCTAAGCTGTCAAACAAGTAAATCTTCTTGGCTTGCAAGTCGGTAACAGTGACATAAATTTTATCGTTTATATAAAAAATATTAGGCTTTGTGTAATTACCAAAATCAAGTTCAAACGTATTTTGCTTAATGGTTAAATTGTTTTCTGATAGTGTTACTAAAGTTTTGCTAGTTGTAGTTATAGCATGATTATTATCAAGGTTTAGATTTTGTTTACTTACGCTACCGTTTGAGTTTACTTGTACTAGGTCTCCATTTCTGTTGGTGGTTGTAAATAAGTCTTTATAAAGATAGATTTCGTTGTCTGAAAAATCGATGGATTCTTTGACATCAATTCTGGATTGTCCTTGTCTATTTAAAATTTTCATAATATTGCCAGCAGCAAAAACAATATAATCTTTACTGTTAATTCTAAAATGCTTTGGTTGAGAATTGATTTCAGTAGACTTTTGATAATTAAAACCATTCACAATTTTACCACTTACATTGTACAATAGCAAGTTGCTGCCTTGTGTAACTAGCAGACGATAATTTTTATTGTTGTCGTAGTCAAACACTGATAAAGGCTGTGTAATGTTGTCATTAAAATTTAAGGGGAATGGTCCAACATCATTACCATTGCGGTCAATAACATACACTCGTTTTGGAGTTGCGAATACTAGCTGTAATCTTCCGTTTTTATAGATGTCAATTTGCTCAATTTTACCCAGAATATTTCCATTAAGGCGTTTTTTCCAGAGTATTTTTCCTTGATTTGAAATGAGATATAAGTTGTTGTTAATGTCTTGCACCACAATATCTTCTTGGTTGCTACGATAGTTGGTCACAAACTGTGGATTTGTTAGCACATCAGCATCAAGGGTAATGTTGAATTCTTCTGAAATGGTATTGGAGACAGCTCTAGATTTATTCTTATTAATATTAATGTTAACATGCATGAAATCTTCATCTTGGACAAATTGAAAAGTAGAAAATTTGTAATCGCTTAAATTGATAGGACTTGAATTCAGGTTGAAGATTTTTGATGTGATATTCTCTAATTTATCAGAATCTGCTACGAGTAATAATGAAGACTCGTCACTAATGTTTGAATAGCCATTTAAAAGGGCTTGATTTTTACTTAAAGTTGCACTATTTTGATAATTAGCAATAATGGTTTGCAAATCAGATTCAGAATTGGCAAAAACAAAGTAGTTATCCATATTGGCGTAGACATTCAAATCTCTATCAGAAAGTAAAGGACTGAATATGGTTTTGAAAAACTGTGGAGTATTAAACTGTAAAATGTTTACCTCTCTGAATGTAGTTACAATATCTTGATGTTCTAATAAACCATCTTTTGTGGTTGCAGGATCTAAAGATTTTGCAACTATTATTGAACTATTTTCGAGATAGATTTCACCAATTTCGTTGATAGAATGCAACCAAAAATCATTTATTGTCGAATCTATTTTCTGGGTTGTATAGTGTTCTATATTGGCTTTTAAAATGTCGTAATTATTAAAAGTGAAGCTTATAAACCCATTGCTATCGCTAGGAGCAATGTTGGAAAGCGTATTTTCTTGCGGTGTTGTTCGGCTGAAAATGTTTAAAAGCTGAGGTTTTAATTCATTAGAAATTGCTATACCATTTAAATTAAGTTCACCAGAAGTTACACTTGCATCTAGCATGAGAGAGTTTGCCATTGTTTTTTGATTAAACATGGCTTGTCCTAAGCTATCGATACTTTTGTTATCAAGATATATCGAAAATGATGCATTGGTACTTGTGGTTTGTAACAGTTCTTCAAAATCAGAATGAGGATTTGGTTGAAGTTTGTCAATAATGTTTTTTGAGGTAGATACTATGTAAATACTATCAATCAACTTAGAGAAAAATGAAGTTGAATCAATTTTAACACCATTGAACAAACTATCATTATACTTTGTAATGATGGTAATTTCGTCTTCATTTTCATTATGACTAAAACAGAGTAAAACAGGATTAATTGTTTTTAGGTTTTTGAGTAAATCAGTATCGAGTAAACGTAATTGTTTGTTGTAAGTTTTATTGAAAAAATCGTTGTTTTTTAAATCATTCTTAAACGATTCAAGATCAGTAATCTTTAAGACAGTTGTTGTGTTTTCAGGAATTAAATGAGATAATGTAGTGGTATTTTTTGTATTGGAATTACAGCCAATAAGAATTGAAAATAAGATGAATGCAACAAGTATTTTTTTCATTGAGGGTAAATCATAATCTTGTTTTACAAAGGTATAATTAAAATTCAAAAGTCAATTGCTCAGGTAGCAACTTAAAAGATTTTCTGTGGTATTTTGTGATGCCATATTTTTTAATGGCTTCGCGATGTTCAACGGTTGGGTAACCTTTGTTTTGAATCCAGTTGTACATTGGATATTCTTGATGAATAGTTTCCATATATGCATCTCTGTATGTTTTTGCTAAAACTGAAGCCGCAGCAATATTCAGGTATTTTCCGTCGCCTTTAATTATTGTTTGATGAGGTATGGTTTTAAAAGGTTTGAATTTGTTTCCATCAACACTTATGAATTCTATTTGTGCATCTATTTTGTCAATTGAATGGTGCATCGCTAGTATTGACGCATTTAAAATATTAATCTTATCAATTTTTTCAGGTAACACGTGGGCAATACCAAAAGAAATGGCCTCTTTCTGAATAATAGGTTTTAAGACATCTCGTTTTTTATGGGAGAGTTGCTTAGAATCATTTAATAAATCATTCTTGAAATCCAAAGGCAAAATTACAGCAGCAGCAGTAACTGGACCAGCCAAACAACCACGACCAGCTTCGTCTGTACCACACTCAAAATGAAATTCTGAATATTTTAACTTTAGCATATAAATATTAACAAGTTTAAAACGTTATGGTATTTTCTAATTGCGTTTCTTTGGTAAAAGAACTAAATCCTTAAGATATTTACTATTTTTGCCCAAGTTTTTTCAGTTTAAATCAACCTTTTTAGTCATATTCATGAATAGATTAATCCTTTTATTTTGCTTTTTCACATTCGGTGTTTTACAAGCTCAGGTGACTAATCCTGTTAAATTGGAAACTAGAGAATTGAAGGATCCGATAAGAGGGGAAAGAATGGATTCTTTGAATAATAGAGGGTCAACTAGGAATACCTCAAATAAAAATATTAAAAATAAAGACGCGAAAATTTCAGATTACAAAATTATATCTGTAGAAAATGATACCATTATTGCCGATACTACACTTACAATATATAAGGATTATAAGTTTAACTATTTGAGAAAAGACTATTTTGATGTATTGCCTTTTTCTAATATTGGGCAAACATTCAATACATTAAGCTATAATTTTAACGATGAAAAACTAATGCCAGTTTTTGGATCTAGAGCTTTACACTTTAATTATAAAGAAATTAATGATGTTTATTATTATTATGTGCCAACACCATTTACAGAGTTAATGTATAAAACAGCTTTTGAACAAGGTCAGTTGTTGGAGTCCATGTTCACTGTTAATACGTCAAAACAATTTAATTTTTCTATTGGTTACAAGGGTTTGAGGTCATTGGGTAAATATCAGCATATAATAACAAGTACAGGGAATTTTTATTTCAGCACTAATTACAAAACTAAAAACAACAGATATAATTTAAGAGCACATCTTACAGCTCAAGACATATTAAATGAACAAAATGGAGGCATACAAGATGATGATATCGAAAATTTTGAATCTGGCAACCCTGAATATCTTGACCGTTCAGTTTTTGACCCAGCCTTTGAGAATGCCAATAGTTTTTTAAAAGGAAATAGATATTACTTTGAACACGCTTATAATTTGATACAGCAAAAAGATTCTGTTTCTCATAATATTTTAAGTATTGGAAATACTTTCTCTTATGAAGATAAAGGATACAAGTTTGAGCAATCTGCACAAAATGATTTCTTCGGAGATGCCTTTATTGCAACCAATATAAGAGATGTGGTGTCACTTCAAGACATGTATATTGATGTTAATGCCAAGTACATCAATAGTACAGTTGGTGTTTTAAAGTTTAAAGCGGCATATAATAAGTATAACTACGGTTATAATAAGATTGTGACTTTAAATGGTAATAATATTACCAATAGATTGAAAGGCAATGTATTCTCAATTGGAGGTGAATATCAAAACAAAATTGGTGAATTTAATGTTGAGGGTAAGTTTGGATTAAACATTTCTGGCGATTTTGATGGTAATTACCTTTCGGGTAGCGCGGGATATAATATAAATGATGACATAGAAATTAGTGCAGGAATCAATATCAATTCAAGAGTGGCTAATTATAATTACTTATTGTATCAAAGTGATTATGTCAATTACAATTGGGAGAATGACTTTAGAAACGTCGAAACAAAACAACTCTCATTTAATTTAGTGTCGAATAAGTTAGCAAACATAGAAGTAGATTATTCAACTATTAATAACTATACTTATTTTGGCTTGTCAGAATCTGACAGCATGGTTAAGCCTTTTCAAACAGCTAGTACAATTAATTATTTCAGAGCGAAGCTTAGTAAAGAAATTAAATGGCGAAACTTTGCTTTAAATAATACAATACGATATCAAAAGGTAGTCGATGGTGAGGGGATATTGAATGTTCCGGAAATTGTAACAAAGAATACCCTTTATTATTCTAATCATTTTTTTAAAAAAGCATTGTTCCTCCAAACAGGAATAACATTCAATTATTTTACGGAATATAATATGAATGCTTATGATCCATTATTAGCAGAGTTTTATGTTCAGAATGAATCCAAGTTAGGAGGCTTTCCAAGATTGGACTTCTTTATTAATGCTAAAATACGCCAAACTAGAATTTTTTTGAAGGCAGAACATTTCAATTCTGCCTTTACAGGATATGATTACTACACTGCACCTAATTATCCTTATAGAGATTTTGCTATTCGCTTTGGTTTAGTGTGGAATTTCTTCTTGTAACCACTTGATATTAAGGATAAATAAAAAAGGTTAAAAAAAAGGTTGTTAAA
>CAZRDG010000165.1:0-5703 GCA_964598775.1 uncultured Lacinutrix sp. | reverse complement strand
TGCTGCTATCATGTCTAATCCTTCTGCGAAATCTGATTTAGTTAATTCAGCTTGTGGTACACCTTCAAAAACATCTAAAAAGGTTTTCTCATTAAGTGTTTTAATATCTTGTTTAAAGGTTTTACTAAAAAGAATATTGGATGCTTTTTCAGCATTTTCAAAATCTTCAACCGAATGAACGATTGTGGTTACCTCTTGGGCTAAACGCTTTTGCAGCATTCTTAAATGTGGTGCTTCTTGATGCTCCTTTATTAGGGCTTTAACTTCATCTTGCGTTAAAAAGGTGAAAATTTTAATGTACTTCTCAGCATCTTCGTCACTACTGTTTAACCAATATTGATAAAACTTATAAGGTGAAGTTCTATTGGCATCTAACCATACATTTCCACCCTCTGATTTTCCAAATTTAGAGCCATCAGATTTTGTAATTAATGGACAAGTAATGGCAAAACCTTTACCATTCCCAATTCGTCTTATCAACTCTGTTCCAGTTGTTATATTTCCCCATTGATCGCTTCCTCCCATTTGGATAGTACAATCGTTCTCTTTATATAAATGAAGAAAATCATACCCTTGAACCAATTGATAAGTAAACTCAGTAAAACTCATACCATCAGTTGACTCTGAAGAAATTCTGTTTTTTACAGAATCTTTTGCCATCATGTAATTTACTGTAATGTGCTTACCAACATCACGAATGAAATCTAAGAATGTGAAATCCTTCATCCAGTCATAGTTGTTTACTAAAACCGCATTGTTTTCGGCTTTAGCATCAAAATCTAAAAAGTGTGATAACTGTTTTTTTATAGCTTCTTGATTATGACGAAGTGTTGCCTCATCCAGTAAATTCCGTTCGCTTGATTTTCCAGAAGGATCGCCTATCATTCCAGTTGCTCCACCAACTAATGCATATGGTTTATGTCCACAACGTTGATAATGCGCAAGCAACATAATAGGGACTAAGTTTCCTATATGTAAAGAATCTGCTGTCGGATCAAAACCAACATAAGCACTTCGCATTGCTTCTTGTAAATGTTCTTCAGCTCCAGGCATTACATCATGGATCATGTCTCTCCACTTAAGCTCTTCAATAAAATTATTAATCATCACTTCATTAAATTTGAGCAAAGATAATTTTTTAAGTACTGACGTGAAAAGAAAAAACACTAATTTAGTTTTATGATTTTAGTTACAGGAGGAACAGGTCTAGTTGGAAGCCACTTACTTTTTAAGCTCACTCAAAAAGGGCATCGCGTTAGAGCAATTTTTAGAAATGATAAAAAAATTGAAGCTGTAAAGCATGTATTTTCATATTATACAGATAACGTCGATGCGTACTTTTCTAAAATTGAATGGGTTGAAGGTGATATTACTGATATTCCAAAACTCACAGAAGCTTTTAAAGGCATAACACATGTGTATCATAGTGCTGCTTTTATTTCTTTTGATCCTAATTATTATCATTCTTTAAGACAAATAAACATAGAAGGAACAGCTAATGTTGTCAATTTATGCATTTCAAATAACATTGAAAAACTTAGCTATGTCAGTTCTATTGCGGCTGTTGGAAATGATCCTTCTGGAGCTTTGATAACTGAAGAGTCGTCTTGGAATAAAGACGAGGACCATAGTGTTTATGCCATTACAAAATATGGTGCCGAAATGGAAGTTTGGAGAGCTTGCCAAGAGGGCTTAGATGTTGTTATTATTAATCCAGGTGTTATTATTGGTCCAGGATTTTGGCGTTTTGGTAGTGGCAGTTTTTTCAAGCGAATTTATAAAGGTTTAAAATACTATACCACTGGAACTACTGGTTATGTTTCTGTTGACGATGTCGTTAATATTATGACTTTATTAATGGATGGAAACATAAAAAATGAGCGCTTTATAGTTATTGCTGAAAATTTATCGTTTCAATCTTTTTTTACAAAAATAGCTAAAGCTTTAAATGTTGAAGCTCCAAAAAAGAAAGCATCACCATTGTTATTGCAAATTGCATGGCGTATGGATTGGTTACGAAGTAAAATTAAAGGCAAACACAGGCGATTAGTGAGACACTCTGTAAACTCAATTCAAAGCATCACTGATTACGACAATTCAAAAATTAAACGTGATTTAAATTACGAGTTTAATTCTGTCGATTCCGCGATTTCATCAACGAGTCAACATTTTTTATCTGACCTTTAGATTGCGGTTTAGTTTTAATCTCACCCAATTTTAATGGCATTGAATTATCCATTAATTTTCGATTCTCAGAAATGGAATCTCTCGTTTTTCTTCGCTCTCTATTTATAGAATCTCGTTCTTCATCTTCCTTTTGAACAAGTTCAGTATATTGTTGTTTATCTTTTTCCAGTTTGGCCTTTACCTTTTTATAAATCTCTTCATAAGCATCTACATCAAACGCATAGTACTCATTACTTTGAGCAAATTGAGCGCTATCTATACCGTGTTTTTCATATACATACTGATCAGGATGCACGCCTTGCTGTTCCATGAGTTTTCTATTTACCCCTTTTGCTGCACTAACTAAAGACATATCATAAATAATGTCAACCATTTTGTCTTTCTTAATTAAGCCATCAGGTTTTTTTATTCTTTTTTTGCCTTCGCCTCCGCAAGAAACAATGAGTAATATGACAATTATGTATGATAAATACTTCATTATCGGTTAAAAGTTAATCGTTTAGCTGCATTTGCATTATAAAATTTAAAGTTTTTATAGACTAAGCTTCCATTAACAAATGTATGCGTTATTCTAGATTTAAATGAGGTACCTTCAAAAGGTGACCAACCACATTTGTATAAAATATTCTCTTTTTTAACTGTCCAAGGGTTATTTAAATCTACAATGACCAAATCTGCAAAATAACCTTCTTTAATATAGCCTCTTTTTTCAACTTGGAATAGAATCGCAGGATTATGACACATCTTTTCTACAAGTTTTTCAATTGAAATCTTACCTTGATGATGTGCCTCAAGCATAGCCACCAAGGCGTGTTGTACTAGTGGTCCACCAGAAGGTGCTTTTGTATAAACGTTATTTTTTTCTTCTAAAGTATGTGGTGCATGATCTGTGGCAATGACATCTATACGATTATCTAAAAGTGCTTTCCAAAGCGCATCTTTATCCTTCTGAGTTTTTACAGCAGGATTCCACTTAATCAAACTGCCTTTTTTTGCGTAATCTTCATCTGTAAACCAAAGATGATGCACGCAGACTTCGGCTGTGATTTTTTTATCTTTTAGCGGTATCTTATTTGTGAACAAGTTCGTTTCTTTACCTGTTGATAAATGAAAAACATGTAATCGTGCTCCTGTTTTTTTTGCAAGTTCAATAGCCTTTGAAGATGATAAATAGCAAGCTTCTTCACTGCGAATTATGGGATGATATTCCATAGGAATGTTATCACCAAACTTTTCAATATGCTCTTTTAAATTCTTTTGAATTGTACCCTCATCTTCACAATGTACTGCAATGAGTAAATCTGTACTACTGAAAATTTTCTCAAGAACCTTTGGATTATCAACAAGCATATCTCCTGTTGATGAGCCCAAAAACAACTTTAATGCAGCTACATTCTTGGCATCAACTTTTAAAATTTCGTCCAAATTATCATTGGTGCCACCAAACATAAACGAGTAGTTTGCCCATGAAGTTTTAGCTGCTATATCAAATTTCTCTTCCAGTTTTTCAATAGTTGTGGTTTGCGGATTGGTATTTGGCATTTCAATAAAAGACGTAATGCCTCCAGCAACAGCAGCCTTTGATTCAGATTCTATATCAGCTTTATGTGTTAATCCAGGTTCTCTAAAATGCACTTGATCATCAATAACACCTGGAAGCACATAATTATCTTCGGCGTCAAAGACATGAACATCTGAGGATTTTGCACTAATGGATGGTGCTACTTCTTTTATGAAATTGTTTTCAATAAGAATATCACCACTGAATATCTTGCCTTCATTTACAATTCTGGCGTTTTTAATAAGTGTTACTTTGTTTTGCATATTATCGTTTAGAAAATAAACTTTTAAATTTCATACTAATCACTCCAAAAATGGCTTCGGAAATAATGCCACCACTTAATTTTGATTCTCCTTTTGTTCGGTCGGTAAAAATAACTGGAACTTCAACAATTTTAAAACGTTTTAAGAATGCCTTAAATTTCATTTCAATCTGAAAGGCATAACCAACAAACTTCACATTATCTAAGTCCAACACCTCTAATACGTTTCGCTTATAACAAACAAATCCAGCAGTTGTATCACGAATACGCATTCCTGTGATTATACGCACATATATTGATGCCATGTATGACAAAATGACTCTGCCTAAAGGCCAATTGACCACATTAACCCCTTTTATATAGCGAGAGCCAATAGCAACATCAGCTCCATCATTTGCACAGGCTTCATACAAGCGGATTAAATCTTTGGGATTGTGTGAAAAATCAGCATCCATTTCAAAAATATAATCATAACCTTTTTCAAGACACCATTTAAAACCATGGATATAGGCTGTACCAAGTCCTGATTTTTCTTTTCTTATTTCCAAAAATAATTGCTCTGGAAAATCTCGTTGCAGTTCTTTTACTTTTAAGGCGGTTAAATCTGGTGAATTGTCATCGACTACTAAAATGTCAAATGCTTTGTCTTGATTAAACACAGCGCGAATAATAACGTCGATATTTTCTATTTCATTATAAGTAGGTATAATGACAACAGCATCCTTCATTAAAAAATAATTTTAGCAAAAGTAAGGTATTTGCAGGATTAATTTTATGAAGTTAACTTGACTTTTTAATTTTATTTAAAATTGAAATCATCTATTTGAATTCTGTAGATATTTCTTCATAATTTAGCAACATGATGAGAGAAGTCATATCTAACGAATTGTTTACCATTTTAATAGTTCTAGGCTTATGTATTTTGGCATTTGCCAAGTATGCTTTTTCCAATAGGTTTAATGATTATTTATGGGTTATTGGTAATTCTAAATATTTGAAAATTTACGCTAGAGAGCAAAAATTTATTGACCAATTTGATTCCTTATTGTTTGTTAATTTAATTATCTCTTTAAGCATTTTCAGTTTTGTTGGCTACAATACATTTGTTGATTCTTTACAGTTTGATTTAACAACTTTCATAAAGCTTTTTGTGGGTATTGGAGCAATCATTCTCATTAAAATACTATTGGAACGACTTATTGGTAGTTTATTTGATATTGATGAACTCATAGATTCATATATTTTCCAAAAAACGAATTACAAAAACTATATTGGCCTTTTTCTTTTACCAATCAACATTATTTTAATTTATGCAATCCAACCTACTGCAACTATAATGTATGTTGTGATAGCTTTTATTATCCTTATAAATTTAATAGGGTTTATTACTTCGTTCAAAACTCATCAAAAAACAATTTTAAACAACTTATTTTATTTTATTTTGTATCTTTGCGCACTTGAAATTGCACCTTATATAATATTATATAAGCTATTTATTACTAACTAGTATTGAGCAAAACTACGAGTCGCGTATGAAAGTGAAAACCATTTTAGTTTCTCAACCTGAGCCTAAGGTAGAAAATTCTCCATATTTTGAATTGCAAGAAAAACAAAAAGTAAAAATTGATTTTAGACCTTTTATTCATGTTGAAGGTGTATCTGCAAAAGAAATTAGGATGGAGAAAGTTGATTT
>CAZRDG010000164.1:0-5705 GCA_964598775.1 uncultured Lacinutrix sp. | reverse complement strand
CTTAATCTATAACTCTTAAAATGTAATTTCCAGTGCTTAATTCAGAAACATCAATAGTGTTTGAATTAAACCTATCATTTAAAACACGCTTACCAGTTACGTCAAAAACTGAGTAAACGGCGTTTTCAAAACCATAATCAGCATTTAGATTAAGTAATCCTTTTGTTGGATTTGGATAAAGTATGAGGTCATTTGTAATAGTCGATTCTAAACTTAATGTTTCTCCTTCGGTTACACACAGTGACGTATTTATTGATGGATTAACAACAATATCGACTGTCCCAGAAGGCCAATAAATTGTAACAGTGTCTATTGACGAGTCTGAACCAAGCCCAAAATGAGTATTTAAAGTGCTCATGTAAGCAAATCCTTGAGCGCTTCTTACATCTCTTATTTGTGCTTTTTTACTAGAAGCACTATTAAAGCTTGGACTACTAAGTTCAATTCTAGCGCCAATACCATTAATATTGCTCGTTGTTCCTGTTAAACATACTTTAAGCCAGTTGTTTGAATTACCATCATTGTAATAAACTTGACTGTTGAAAATATCTAAAAAGCCATCGTTATTGAAATCTCCTACAGCACCTTCATGAGGGCTTGAAAGCGGAAACACAGTAAAAGTACCGTCACCATCGTTTATAAGTATATTTCCATTAGAGAAAATATCAATATAACCATCGTTATTGAAATCAAACGGTTGATTTTCATGGCCTTTATCTGTAAAAATATCCAAGCCAGCACTAGCGGTAATATCTTCAAAAACACCATTATTATTTCTCATTAATTTGTGAGCTTCAGAGGTAAGAGAGGAGCCAACAAAACAATCCATATCACCATCACTATCATAATCTCCCCAAGCAGATGACCAAGTAGATAAAGGATCATTCATATTTGCAGCGATACTTACCTCTGTAAAGGATAAATTTCCATTATTTCTAAAGAGTTGATTTTTTCGTCTTTCTGTTTCGCCACCACATTTTGCTATAAATAAATCAGAATCGCCATCATTATCATAATCGACCCAAACTGAACCATAATTTCCACCAGATGAATAAACACCTAGGCCACCTGGTATTGGAGCGCCAGAGGCATCGCCCTCCCATAAAGTTAAGGTTGTTCCATCATTAATAAAGTACTCATTTGGAGCGGTATCATCACAAAGAAAAACATCAAGATTTCCATCATTATCAAAATCGACAAAATTTGTGCGTTGTGTAAAAACACTATTGCTTGTAGCTGCTATGGAGTAGCCTGTTCCTGTTGAGTTAGCTTTTACAACATGAGCTCCTGAGCTATTTCCATAAACTAAATCATTGTATCCATTTCTATCAAAATCTCCCGCGGCCATACTCCAACTGGCGCTATATGTGCCACCAGAAGCATAACTTTTTTGAATAAACCCACCACCACTTTGCTGTTCGTTAATAGTTATTGTAGATGTTGAAATTGAAACAATATCATCTAAAAAATCACCATTCATGTCAACAGCGCCTCTATCCGATCCAGGAGCAGAAATTGAAGCAGTTGTGAATGAAATGGTCGGAGTTGTAATTTCCTCAATTAATTCGAAGTCAAATGTGTTAACGTTCCAATAATTATCCCAAGCTATGTAATAGGTTTCACCAGCTTGCGCGCTAAATGATGCTGTAGACAAAAAATTAGAACCATTATCATCATTACCTGCAATGCACTGTAAACTTGCACAAGTACCAGTATATATATGCAGTCTAGTGTCTTTGCTCCCATTTTGAGTTAAGTTAGAACTCACGGTTACAAAATAATCTGCAGATGGAGTATATCTATACCATTCCCCATTAGTGGCGGTATTGGTGTTGTCAGGACATACAGGTGTAGGTGCAGTTCCATCAACAGATGAAACCGTAAAAATATCAGCACTAGAAATTGGGGTTGCGCTATCTGCAAGTAAGCAGGTATTTGATGAGTCGATTTGCCCAAAAGAAGTTATAGGTAGAAAACCCAAAACAATTAAAATTAGTAAAATTCTTTTCATAATATATTGGTTTATTAATAGCATTCTTAATTACAATCTTGAGTTAATGAATTTATCCATTCTTCAACTAACATTATACCTTCCGCATGGTTTAGTGTCCTTCCTATTAAAGGCATTTTATACTGATCTTCATCAGAACTTAATCTAAAAAATAATGCAGACCGCTCTGTTACCCCTGGTTTTACAATGTGCGAAATAGCAGGATTAATATAAAATACAGACTCAATACAAACTCCTAAATTACTTAAATCTTCGGTTTTGTTAAATTCAAACCTCATAGAGGCATATTCACAATAACTTTGATCTGAATGACAATGTGCACAGTTGATATCAAAATACGATCTAACTCTTAAATCAAGAGGCTGAGATTCATCATCCCATTTGACTAAAGAATTTATGTTAGAAGGGTAATTATCATCTAAATACCCCTGTTCAACCCATTTTGTCAATTGGTTTTTGGTTCCCTCAGGGTATAAATAATCACGATTAATATTTTGAGGTTTAGGACCAATTGGCAATGGAGTATCGTATTTATTATGACAAGTAAAACATTCTGGAAACCCAGGGATTTTATAATTGACACTTCTAGCCTCACCGTTTAATTCCCAATCAAATGCCAAGAACTTACTTTGTGTTGTAAACGTGGCATCGGTTTGAGCATTATTCCATTCATAGTTTGCAAATGTCCAATCATCTTGCAATTTAATCATTAATCTAGTTTCAATGATTTTTGTGCTCATATTAGGAAGCACATTATCATAATAAAAATTCTTAATTAGAATAGTTCCGACAGGAAAATCAAGTGACGTATAATCGTTCACATATTTTGCGGTAGAATCTCTAGGCATCCACACAAAACGCTTTTTGTTTGCATAATCACTAAATAGGGCAGAATTTAAATCATAAGGCAAAACACCATAAACTGGCTTTAAATCTGAAATATCTCCTTCAAAGAAGTTATATTCTGATAGATTATCATAAGGCAAACTATCAATGTTAAAAATCACTGGAGAAATAGGTTCAGGATCAATACCAACATAACCATCATCTTTTGTACAAGATGACACCAATACCAATAAAAATACCAGTATAACGGAAGTAAAGGTATATGACTTAAACATTTATAGAAAATTTGGAAAGCTAATATATAAAAACACCGAAGTACTCTTATAATTAATTAGTTATAATGCCTAAAATTCTATATAATGTGCTAATATTTATAATTAGAAAATTTAAATAAAGGATTAAATGAGTGATTTTTCCGATAAATACTCAGCAATTTGAATAGCGTTAGTTGCAGCTCCTTTTCTTAGATTATCACTTACAATCCACATATTTAAGGAGTTAGGCTGAGACTCGTCTCTTCTAATTCTACCAACAAAGACGTCATCCTTGCCATTGGCATAAATTGGCATAGGATAAATGTTGACATCTGGATTATCCTGAACAGTTACACCTTCAGCATTATTAAGTAATTGTCGTACTTCAGTTAAATCGAAGTCGTTTTCAAACTCTATATTTACAGATTCACTATGCCCTCCAGCTGTTGGAATTCTAACAGCAGTAGCCGTTACGGCAATAGTTCTATCATTAAGAATTTTTTGAGTTTCTCTTACCAATTTCATTTCTTCTTTGGTATAACCATTATTTTCAAAAACATCACAGTGAGGTAGTGCATTTTGATGAATAGGATAAGGATAGGCCATTTCACCTTTTATACCAGCCAGCTCGTTTTCTAACTGCTTAACCGCCTTAACACCTGTTCCAGTAATAGATTGATAGGTTGATACGACAAGACGTTTAATTTTGTATTTTGAATGTAAAGGCGCTAATGCCACCACCATTTGTATTGTTGAACAATTTGGATTTGCAATGATTTTATCGTCCTTCGTAAGTGTATTCGCATTTATTTCAGGTACAATAAGCTTTTTGCTATGATCCATGCGCCAAGCTGAAGAATTATCAATCACAGTGGTTCCTAATTCAGCAAACTTTGGAGCCCATTGCAGAGACGCACTTCCTCCAGCCGAAAATAACGCAATATTTGGTTTTGCAAGAATAGCATCTTCAAGAGAAATAATTTTATAGACTTTACCTTTAAAGCTAATTTCCTTTCCAACACTTCGTTCTGAAGCTACAGGAATTAACTCAGTAATTGGGAAATTCCTTTCTTCTAAAACACTCAACATTACTTGGCCAACCATTCCTGTTACACCCACTACAGCTACTCTCATAAGACTTAAAATTTGAAAACAAAAGTATATAATAAAAGTATAAAGGCATAAAAAAACCACTCATTAAAAGAGTGGTTTTTTAATTCTTGAAAGATGATTTATTTTTTTAGAAGATCTCTTATTTCAGTTAATAAATCATTATCTGAAGGTCCTGCAGGAGCTTCAGGAGCTGCCTCCTCTTTTTTCTTCATTTTATTTATTCCTTTTATTACCATAAACATTACAAAAGCGACAATAATAAAATCAATAAGATTGGTTAGGAATTCTCCCCACATTAAGGCCACTTCTCCAGTCATATTTCCAGCTTCATCAAGAACACCTTCCTGTAAAATCATTTTTTGATCTTTAAAATCTGATTTAAAGACTAATCCAATTAAAGGCGATACAATTCCACCTGTAAAGGAAGACACTATTTTGTTGAAAGCAGCACCCATTACAAAGGCCACAGCAATATCAACCAAATTGCCTTTCATGGCAAACTCTTTGAATTCTTTAAGCATAATTTAATGTATTAGTTATTAGTGGCTTAAAAATAGCGAAAAAAATTAAGTGTTAAAAAAATCTTAATATTAATTTAAGAATTTACGCTTAATACGTCTTGAAATTGAGGTAATCAATTCGTAAGAAATTGTGCCAGAGGCGCCTGCTAATTCTTCGGCAGTATAGTTTTTATCAAAAATTACAACTTCATCTCCTTCCTTACATTCAATATTCGTAACGTCTATCATTATCATATCCATGCAAACATTTCCAACGATAAACGCTTTTTTGCTATTAACATAAACAAAACCTTTTCCATTACCATATTGTCTTCCCAAACCATCGGCATGGCCAATAGGGATGGTCGCAATTTTTTTTAAACCTGTACTTTTATAAGCTCTGTTGTATCCAATTGTTTCTCCTTCTTCAATGTTGTGAATTTGTGATACTATGGATTTTAATGAAGTAATTGGAATTAAGCTTTTGTTTTCTTCTTCGGAGTTCCCAAAACCATACAAACCAATACCACATCTCACCATATCTAAATGCGCTTCAGGATAATTCAAAACACCAGATGTATTACAAATATGTAATAACGGCTTATAGCCAATTTGTTTTGTGAAGTTTTCAGCAATGGAGTTAAAGCTAGAAATCTGAGATTTAGTAAACTCTCGTTCGTTTAAATCTTCACTGGCAGCCAAATGTGAAAAAATAGATTTCACGTGTAACGTATTGTTATTTGTTAATTTTGAAACTATATATTCAACATCATTTCCCCAGAATCCTAATCGGTTGAGACCTGTATTGAACTTAATATGTACAGGGTAATTTACTTGCTTCTGCGTTTTAGCAACTTCCCAAAATTCGTTTAAAACCTTTGAATTATATAGGCTTGGTTCTAGACAACGATCAATAACTGTTTTAAAGGTTACTGGTTGAGGATGTAATACCAGAATGGGTTTTGTAATGCCAGCATCACG
>CAZRDG010000163.1:0-5712 GCA_964598775.1 uncultured Lacinutrix sp. | reverse complement strand
AATCTGTTCTGTAATTTTCCCCAACGAAAACAGCTCCAGCTCTAAAATTCCAGTTTCGGCTGTTGTACGATGTGCTGGCTCCAGCAGACATATCTTTGTTATCTACATCTGGTGAAAAAGACTTATGAAGAAAATATTTTCCAACCCAAGTATTATCAGATGAAGCTAAATTATAATCAATGCCTAAAACACGATTATAACGATCTTCATTTTCTAAAAAATCATAATCTTTCGTAGTTTGTCTGTTAATGAACATAACGCTCAAATTGGAACGACTAAACATTTTTTGTTGAATGGTGAAAACAGAGTTGTTTCGTGTTGGAATTTCATTAGCTATATCCTCTGCAGTTTGCATGTTTAAAATCCCAATACGAGTATTACTATTTATTTTACCACTTAATCTTACGCCAGCAATAATATCATTTTGTATGCTATTACCATTAATGTCTTTTGCTATACCAATACGTCTTGAGAAAAATGGGTTAGAATCACGATCATCGCCAAAAGTCGAAAATAAATCACTGTTTTCAATAAAAAACTGGCGTCTTTCGGGCAAAGAGATTTCAAAACGAGTAAGATTAACAACTTGTTGGTCTACTTCAACCTGAGAAAAGTCAGGATTAACTGTAAGGTCTAAATTTAAGCTATTACCGAGTGTCATTTTTATATCACCACCAAATTTAAAATCAGAAGTTGAGGTGTTTGTTTCATAATCTTTTCCTACTAAAGCATTAACATACGGAATGATTGATATAGGCGCTTTTGATTTGCCAAGTGGTTTTTCAAATATCATATCTCCCATGTACGCAAGACTGAAAATAGGTTGATTTTGCGGAATATTAATCCAAGTGTTTCTTTCGTTGTCTTTAGTATCAAAATGATAGCTGTTGAATCGCCATTTTGTTTCTCCTTCTCTATATTTGAATGCAGAAAGAGGGATCATCCATTCAACAATGTAATAAGTGTCATGTTTTATGGTTTCACCAATCCATTTGGTGTCCCAAGATGTGTCAAAACCACTTACTTCGGCACCTCCACCAGAAATTAAGGCTTCTCTTAAAACTCCCATAGGATTTGTACCAAAGAAAAAAGCATTAGTTCCATCATTAAAAGTATCAAAGAGTAAGCTTATGTTATCATTGCCAGAAGCTCTAAAATCACGTCTAAGAGACGGAATAATATACTCATCATTTGCTGAATTTACTTTTATACCGACGTAAAGATTTCTATCGTCAAACAACATTTTTATTTCGGCTTGTTGCTTGGCTTGTAACGAATCGGTTGGAAAATGCTGCCAAAAGTTTGTTGCAGCTTCAGCTTCGGCCCAAACGGCCTCATCTAAAACAGCATCGACGGTTATGGGTTGATTTATATATTTAACGTGGACAGTTTTTGTTTGGGAAAATCCAATAAAAACGGTAAATAGGGCAAAAGTTAAAATTAAATTTTTCAATATAATGGTTGGTTAATCATCATAAATGTAAAAGAATAATTTATTTAAAATGGATTATATCTAAATTTTAAGATTGATTTATGATTTTTTTGGATCACGATTAGCTTTTTTAAGGCTTTCCATGAGCATCCATTCTATTTGACCATTAGTGCTTCTAAACTCATCTGAAGCCCACTTCTCAATAGCTTTTAACATATCTTCATTTACTCGCAACGCGAAAGCTTTCTTTTTCGCCATTCTGTCTTTATTTATTCATTTTTTTCATATAAATGATAAGTACTATAGGTAAAATGATACTTGAGCCTATCACCAAGGGAACGAACCAAGTTCCCATTTTTAGTTTTGTGCCAAATGCAGATTCAATTATCATGTATGTAATATAAGTCATTAGAAAAACACATAGAAAATTTACAACTCTTAAAAGACGTGTACTAAATCTGTAATTTTTCAGTGCGTTTTCTTCAGTTATATTGACCATATAATTATGGATATGTGGATATTTATTTAAAATAAACATACCAACATACATAACCGAAGCAATTATTGGTATGATCCAAATGGTGTGTTTACTTCCATAGTCGTCAGGAATTCCTGCAGCATTAAAATGTGTAGCAATTGTATCTGGAAGAGCTGAAAATTTAGCAATACAATAGCTCCACATTAGAATAAGTAATGTTATTGAGGCAATTTCAATTATTATATCAACAGTTTCAAACGGAACTTTTATACGAGGTCTATCGTTTTTCATTATCTATTTTTATTACGCTCAAAGACAATGAAGTATGCACTTTGTGCTATGTGTGAAACTATCCAGCCTTCACGTGCATACTGATTTAGAATATCTTCTAATTTTTGATTTCTATGCTTTAAACCTAGTTTTGGTGCTACAACTTTATACTCTTTCATTTTAATTTACTGTATTTTATGCATTATTGATTTAATAATAATGATTTCAACAATAACAGCTAATACTAAACCATATAAAAGTTCATTTTCAAAAAACCATTATTGATTTTTAAAATCTCACTAAAACAACTTATAACATGGACACTTAATTTGGTTATAAATTATTTTAGTGATTTAATGTTCCCGTATTTAGAACTGGAGAGGCGTCTTTATCTCCACATAGAATCACCATTAAGTTACTAACCATAGCTGCCTTACGTTCTTCATCCAAATCTACAATTTGCTTTTTACCCAGCTGTTCTAAAGCCATTTCAACCATACTAACCGCGCCTTCTACGATTTTATGACGTGCAGCTACAATAGCAGTAGCTTGTTGACGCTTAAGCATGGCGTTAGCAATTTCTTGAGCATAGGCCAAATAACCAATTCTTGCTTCAAGTACTTCAATACCAGCAATAGATAAGCGCTCATCAATTTCCTTTTCTAGAGCTTCGCTTACTTCATTTACACTTGATCTTAAGGTTATATCTTCTTGATGCCCTTCATCGGCAAAATTATCATATGGATACATACTGGCAAGTTTTCTGACAGCAGCATCTGTTTGAACACGTACAAAGTTTTCAAAATTATCAACGTCAAACGCAGCTTTGTATGTGTTTTGTACTCTCCATACTAATATGGTACTGATCATAACTGGATTTCCGAGTTTGTCATTTACTTTTAATCGTTCACTGTCAAAGTTACTTGCACGTAATGATATTTTCTTTTTTGTAAAAAAAGGATTTACCCAAAAGAAACCATTCTTTTTTACAGTTCCTATATATTTTCCAAAAAGCAATAGTACTCTAGAATTATTTGGCTGAACCATTATAAATCCTGGAGCGATGAATATCGCGGTTAAAACTGCGAATGCAAACCATGGATTTTCAAAAGTAATTATAGAAACTATGCCACCAATAAACAATAACAAGAATATAAATAGCATTAGGTAACCATTTGCTGGGACGATAATTTTCTCTTCTTTCATGATGTAAAAATTTAATGATATTAAAATGATATTATAAAGATATAAAAATAAATTTATTTCGACAAATTATTTTTATCTTTTATAAGTTTTGGCACGAAGATTGACTATATGTTTATGTTACTGCATCATAGTTTTTAAAAGTGTGGTTACTTTAAAAAAACGTAGTAATAATTTTGGTTGGTTAGTAGTAAAAAAGCACCTGAAGAGGTGCTTTTTTACGTTTTATCTATGAAGAATTTTGATTAATAAGGACAATAACACTTATTGTTTTGAAAAATTCCTGAGAAAAATCCTCCTATATCATCCTTGTCAGTTTTTAATATGTCAATAAAGAAACTTAAACTAATAACATTTGGCTTATAAGAATATGCGTCAGCCAGATTTACACCATAAGCGCTATTAATTATATCTAATAACTCTTCTTCTGTTTCTTTAGAATTCATTTCATAGCGTAAGTCAATACCAAAGCGCCCAACCTTAACCATAATTCCAAAATTCAAAAACATAGCAGATTTATCAAGATCAGGACCTCCATCACTAAATGAAGTTACTTGTACACCATCTAACGTTGCATCTTTAAAAACGCTAAATCCAGGACCAACATATATTGTAATTGGATCGAAAACTTCATAACCTAAAAGAATAGGAACATCAATTCGTGATCGTTTCCAGAAGGCTTCTTTGTTTGGGAAATCGTATCTACTTTTATGTGTTGCAAAATTAAGTTCTGGACGAATTAATAATTTGCCAAATTCAATATTAAAAAATGCTCCAAATTGGTATCCAAGCTCTTTTTGTGGTGAAAACACTTCATCTGGCATCCCAGATTGTATCGAGCCACCACGAGAATTGATATCGCCAATGGAATAATAATTAAAACCACCACGAGCACCGAGAGTAAATTCTTGAGAAATACTTAACCAAGAGGTAAGTAAACATATAGTTATAAGTAGGTAATGTTTATTCATGTGATACATAATTTGGGTTATGTTGTGCCAAATCTATAGGAACATGATAAAACACACATCAAATATTCGATTAGGGGTCTTGTTTTATCGTTTTGCGGATATTAAACGCTTGATTATAAGATGTTAGGTAGCTAATTGTTATTAATAAAAGAAACAATGGTTTTGATTAATTCTTCTGAAACTGTTCTTTGTGTTTCATTGTAAGATTTAGAGTTTTCAAGAGTATCTCCTTCAATTGGTACTAGAATATGATTCATTTTTTCAATAATCTTTAAAGTTGAATTAGAATTGGCTGAGTGCAAAAGATTAGCTTCTTCTTCAGAAACTTGCAAATCTTTAGTGCCATTAATAATAAGAACAGGGATTTCTAGATCACGAATTTCTTCTTGTGGATTATAAGACATCCAACTCATCATAAAAGGTTGAGTTTCTAAATTAAATATGGATTCCAAAGCTCGTGGATAGTCTGTTGTGGTTTTTCCGTCTTTCATAATTGAAAATACGCGTTTTGTGTCGTCAGTAAACATTGGGGCAGTATTGGTGACTTGATCGATAATAACGTCGTCAATCGGTTTTCCAGCTCCAGCTAATGAAATAAAACCATCTGCTCCTTGTTTTGCAGCGACCACTCCAACCAAACTTCCCTGACTATGTCCAACGATGTAAACTTTGTTAAAGGCGTCGCTATTTTTAAAATGCTTGAGGATGGAAATAGCATCAATGATAAAATCATCAAACTTAATATTCATATCTACATTGTTTCTTCGTATTTGCTTAACAATGCGTTTGTCGTATCTAAACGTAGCAATGCCTTCTTTACTTAATCCTTCAGCTAGTTTTTTTAAAGAGTTATTTTTTAAAAGGTTTTGATTGCCATTTCTATCGGTAGGTCCAGAACCTGCGATAATGATTGCGAGATTAGGTTTCTCGATATCTGTTGGTATTAATAATGTACCGTCAATAAACGCATTTATCGTAATGTCCTTTGGAGTATAGGTTGGCTCTTGAGAGTATGTGTAAATTGAGATTAAACAGAGAGTTAAAAACAACTTGAATTTCATAGAAGGTAATATTTTTTCGAAAGTAATGGTTTCCATTAAATTAACCGTCAATATTTAGTCATTTGATAACGAAAATCACATATCTATTATTTTCAATTTTATAAAAATAATACACAAGCTCATGATTTTTTAATGTGCATTTCATCGATTATTTTGATTATTTAAACGATAAATGTTAAAATAAAGTGTATTTCATCGATTTTATAATGTTTTTTAACGATGATTTGAAATTATCTTTTACTTTTGAAGTGTACTAAAATTTAGTTTTTAGTTCAATGGATTAATTAATTAATATTT
>CAZRDG010000162.1:0-5795 GCA_964598775.1 uncultured Lacinutrix sp. | reverse complement strand
GTATCTAATAATATTGGTTTGGTAAATAGACCATTTTATTATACTAATATTGAACTCGATCCGACCAATCCTGATATTATTTATTCTAATGCGAATCCTTTATTGAAATCAGTTGACGGAGGAAAGAAGTGGGAACGTATGAGTGTGCCTCATGGTGACAATCACGATATATGGATTAATCCTAACAATCCAGATTTATTAATTCAAGCCAATGATGGAGGTGCTAACGTAACCCATAATGGCGGTAAAACTTGGTCAACTCAATTCAACCAACCAACTGCAGAATTGTATACGGTTGAAGTAGATGACCAGTACCCTTATTGGTTGTATGCAGGACAACAGGACAACTCATCAACTATAGCTGTTCCGAGTTATCCACCAAGTGCCATTCAAAATCCAGGAACAGGTTGGATAATCAATACAGGAGGCTGTGAGACAGGACCAGCTGTTCCAAAGCCAGGTAATGCCAATATTGTTTATGCTAATTGCAAAGGACGATTTAGCGTATTTAATAAGCTTACAGGAACAGAAAGAGAATACTCAGTTGGAGCATCCAATATTTATGGTCATAATCCTAAAGATTTAAAATACCGCTTTCAACGTGTGGCTCCAGTGCATGTATCACCTCACAATCCAAATGTAATATATCATGGTTCTCAGTATGTTCACAAAACCATTTCTGATGGCTTAATATGGGAAACCATTTCACCAGACTTAACCGCTTTTGAAGCAGATAAGCAAGTTATTTCTGGAAGTCCTATCACTCGTGATATTACAGGTGAAGAATATTACAGTACTTTATATTCCATTAGAGAATCAGAACTCGTTGAAGGATTAATCTGGACAGGATCTAATGATGGCGTGGTCTCTGTAACTAATGATGGAGGAAAAACCTGGAAAAATGTAACACCAAAAAATTTACCAAAAGGAGGAAGGGTCGAATCCATTGAACCCTCACACTTTAGTCAGGGGAAGGCTTATATTGCTGTAGATAGGCATTTATTGGGAGACGACAAACCTTACATTTATAAAACAATTAATTTTGGTGAAAGTTGGGAGCTCATCACAACCGGAACTAATGGAATTCCTGCAGATTTCACAGCAAGAGTATTACGTGAAGACCCAGTTCGTGAGGGTTTGCTTTATGCAGGAACCGAATTTGGTATGTTCGTGTCGTTTAATGATGGTAAAACATGGAATAAATTTCAACAAAACTTACCAGTAACACCAATTACAGATCTTAAAATATATAGAGGTGATTTGGTGATTAGTACAATGGGACGTGGGTTTTGGATTTTAGATAATATCACCTCTTTAAGACAACAGCAAATTAACAATCTAAAGGACACAGCTCATTTATTTAAACCAGATAATACCATTCGTTACCGCTATCCAAATGTAAGCAGTCGTGCGTTTCCTAATTACCCAAGAACAAGTGTTATCATGGATTATTTTATACCTGAAAACCATAAAGGTGGAATTCAATTGGAAATTTTGAATGCTAAAAACGAGGTAGTTTCAACAATTTTAAGTGATAGCACACAACTAAAATCAACAGTTAAAGAAGTAGAGGACATGCAGCTTAGTCAAATACTTCGTTATGTGGATAACAAACTCAATGAAAAACCTGGATTAAATCGGTTTGAATGGGATTTAAGCCAAAAAGGACCTTGGCATAAAGACAAGAAAAGAAGTTATAAAAACGGACCTATGGTAGCTCCTGGAATCTACACTGCAAGATTAACAGTTGGTGAGCAACCAATTGAACAACGTTTTGAAATTGTGATGGATCCAAGAGTTGAAGCCGAAGGTCTTACCAAAACTGATATTGAAATACAAATTGAAATGCTCAATAAGGTGAGTGATTTGTTATCTGATGCGAGAAGGCTGCAAGATGATTTGGAAAAGGAAGCTAAGTCCTTAAAAGACAAAAAAACGAAAGACAAAGTAGAGCGATTAGAAAAAGTGAATGCAGTTTTAAGTCAATTAAAAAATGATGATGGTGCCTATCCAAAACAAATGTTAGTCTCGCAGATATCCTATTTATTAAATATTTTAGATGGCGCAGATAAATTGCCTGGACAAGAAGAAAAAGATAGATATCAAGAGCTTTTTCTGCAACTTAGCGAAGTCAAGGAATCAGCAAAAGACTAGATATTTATTTCGGAAACACTATTAGTTAAAATTTATTTAGTTAAAATCGGTATCTTTGGCATATATTAATCTTTACTAAACTATTTAATTTCAAGTATGGCAAAATCGCAACAAACGTATAATAAGAGTGAAAAGGAGAAAAAACGTTTGAAAAAGCGGGAGGATAAGAAAAAGAAAATGGAAGCCAGAAAGCTTGAAAAAGAAGCCAATGGAACTGAAGGTATCCAATTTGCCTATGTAGACCATTATGGAAATTTAACCGATACACCTCCTGACCCTTCAAGAAAAGTTAAAGTAGATGCCTCAAGCATCGAAGTAAGTATTCCTAAAACCTTAGAAGGCGATAAAGAAGAAACCGATTTCACAAGAACTGGTAAGGTGTCATTTTTTGACACATCCAAGGGCTTTGGTTTTATTGTTGATGCCGTAAATCAAGAAAAATACTTCTGCCACGTTAGTGGTTTAATTGATACCATTACTGAAAATGACAACGTTACCTTTGAACTTGAAAAAGGAATGAAAGGCATGAATGCTGTAAAAGTTAAATTGGTTAAATAAGTTTCACTCTTTATTTGTCTTAGAGTAATTTTTTAGACCTAGATGTCATTTGCATGATATCGTCTATAGTATATTGGTATGTCAATTAAAAAATAAATAATACTTTTATACTTCAAAAATGACGCCTTGTTAATATTCATTTTAATTCAAGCATTATTCACACTGTTTGTTGCAGGAGGTCTCTTCTTTAAAGAACAGTTATTAAAAAATAGAACCATTGGTTTATATTTTGCTTTGTTTTCTATTGAAGTTTTTTATTTTTTTTATGGAACAAGCCAGTTACCAACGTTATATCCACAATTTATTGGTAGATTTTACTTCTCTACAGGCCTAATATATGGACCCTTGCTTTGGTTTCATTTTAATGCTGTAATCAACTCAAAAACCAAACTTTCTTTAAAAGATATACTTCATTTTATTCCTTTACTATTACTTAATATTCATATGTTTGATTTAATTGTAATGCCAGATGGTGAAAGAATGGCTTACTTTAAAAATAAAGAATACTTTTTTAATAGAATCTTATATCTTAACTATGCTAGGGCTTTACATCAAGTAACTTATGGTGTCTTATTATATAAACTTTATCAAAAATTTAAAAATAAAGTTTCAGTCAATGAAAAGTTTTATTTAAGTGGAGTTTCAATTATATATTTTATAACTACAATTATCATCACGCTTTTTGTATTATTTGCAAATAGCTGGAGAGACTTTTCTTGGTATTATATGATTAGCACCATACTCATTTTACTCATAGTTTATGTATTATATAATGACCCAAAATTCTTTAAAGCTTTTAAAGAAAAATATAGTAATTCAAGCTTAAAAGAAAGTGAGATGCTATTAATTAAATCGAAGTTGGAAAATTTGTTTAATAGCAACCATTTATATTTAAATAATGCACTATCCATTGAAGATTTATCAAAGGAGCTGAATGTTAAAACGCATCATTTATCACAAACATTTACACATATTTTTAAAGAAAATTTTAATGATTATGTAAATAAGTTTCGTGTAGCACATTCTAAAAAACTTTTAACAGATGTAGCATATAAAAACTATAAAATAGAAGCCATAGCCCAAGAATCAGGATTTAATAATAAAGTTACCTTTTACAAAGCATTCTCAAAATTCACAAGTCTTACACCATCAGCATTTAGAAAAATGCAAGAAAAAAGTAAACAATAATTTTTATTAACGATTTACTCGTTTTTTAGCCTAATTTTTCTTCCAAAAATATAAACATTTGCGACATCAATCAAATTAAAAATTTATGTCGTCATTCAGTAAAAAAGGCTGGCAATTTATTGCACTAGTCATTATCCTATCAACTTTTCCCTATTATTTTATCCTTAATGCAGGTGATAGTGGCTCACCATGGACTTTATCCTTAATGTGGACTCCAGCTATTGCAGCAATTATAATGAGACTAATTCATAAGGAAGGTC
This sequence comes from uncultured Lacinutrix sp., assembly GCA_964598775.1. GTDB lineage: Bacteria > Bacteroidota > Bacteroidia > Flavobacteriales > Flavobacteriaceae > CAJQLB01. The sequence goes on along the minus strand of CAZRDG010000162.1, from coordinate 1,635 downwards.
TCTTTAAAGGAATGCTTTGGAATCCGTTAAAAGATTTTAAGTGGTTTTTCCTAGCCATTTTTATTCCACTACTAATAGAAAGCTTATCATTAGTATTAACGCTATTTTTTGATGCTGCAGAATTAAAACCAAATCTATTAACCGTAAAAGATGGTTTAATCTCTTTAAAAGGGGTTGCTATGGTGTTTGGTGCCCATCCGCAGCCATGGTATCTTTTAATACCTCATTATCTATTTTCGTATTTTCTAGGTGCTATATTTTATAGTTTAATTTTTGCCTTTGGTGAAGAATATGGCTGGAGAGGTTATTTGCAAAAAGAATGGGCATCAAATAATAATTTAAAGGGTTTTATAGCTATTGGTGTTGTTTGGGGTTTATGGCATTTTCCAGCTGTTCTACAAGGGCATAATTATCCTGAATATCCTAACCTTGGTGCTTTTATTTTAATGCCTCTATTGTGTACACTTTTTTCTATTGTCTTTGGATTAGCATTTAGTAGGCGATATGTAATTTGGATTGCAGTACTTTTTCATGGTGCTTTAAATATTAGCTCTGATGTCTCAAACACAGCATTTATCGAAGAAACAATCAATAAACCAATTAATGATTTGATTTGGACATTATTATGGTTTTTAGCTGCAATTATATGTTGGACTAAACTAAAAAATAGTAATGAAAAATTATAAGCTTATTATTTTTATCAGCCTTTGCATTTTATCGTGCAAAGAAAATGACGATTTCCCTGATGGTGTTTCTGGTATTTTACCAAATTATGAATGTTCAAATGTTATCTTTCCAGATTGGTCTACTTCAGATTATGTACTACCATATCCAATAGGAAAAAGCTATCGTACAGGTTTAAGCGCATGTACAAGCTCGTATCATGCTCCAGGACAACCTGATCAATTTGCAATAGACTTTGATATGGCCATAAATTCACAAATTACTTCAAGTACAAGTGGTCAAGTTGTTTATGTTGAAGAAAGCGGAAATGATTATGGTTATCCAAATAATTCAATTGTTATTAAATATGGCTCTGTCTTTGTACAATACCTGCATCTTACAAACAATGGTGCTTTGGTTGAAGTTGGAGATAATATTGGTAAAGGTCAATTAATAGGTTATAGTGGTGCAACAGGACTGGCAGGTTATCCACATTTGCATTTTGTTGTGACTTCCTCCAATGGATGGGAATATCCTTATGACTCGGTTCCTGTAACCTTTAAAAACACAACAGCAAATCCTAATAGTCTGGTTTCTGGTGAAACCTATACTGCAGAATCTTATTAATGAATCAGTCAATAGTATAGCTATGGCTAACAAATAAAAACAAGCAATGAAACTCTCAAAACAAGTCTTTTTATTCATTTCTCATATCCTTATACTTCCTCTTTTTGCTCAAGATGCATTAAATATCAATGCTTATGATGAGAATGGAAAAACAAAACTCATAATAGCGGCTACAGCAAACAGAATAGACGAGGTCAATACCTTATTAGTAAACGGAGCCAATGTCAATTTAGCTGAACAAAAAGGTTTAGAAGGCACACCCTTAATGTATGCCACATCAACAGGTAATGTTCAACTTTGCAAATTGTTACTAGATTATGGTGCTAATATAAATCAACTCGATAT
>CAZRDG010000161.1:0-5854 GCA_964598775.1 uncultured Lacinutrix sp. | reverse complement strand
AGGTCATAGCCTTCAGAATGTATCATAGTTGTTCCTATAAAAGGCATGCTAAACCCAGCACTAAAAGTTGACATTCTATTATCAATACTATTTTTTCTTTCAAAGATGTTAGTGTCATTAAAATCCAATTCAAACCTTAAATCTAATGTTGATTGTACTTCACAGAAACCACCTGGAGAGTGACAATGTGCACAGTTTACGTCAAAGTAAGCTCTGCTTCTAGATTCTAAGGACAAGGCTTCATCTTTCCAATTGGGAAGCGTTGCTATCGTATTAACACTTGGAGCCTCTATTAAATGTCCAGCATCAATAAACTTTTGTAACTGATTAATACCATCAATTTCAAAATTCATATTGCGAACTTTAGGTCCAATAGCTACTACATTTCCAGCATTGCTATGGCATTTTGTGCAGTCATTTGCAGCAGGGACAACGTAATTGGTTGACATTGCTTCACCAGCTTCATTGATCCAAGAAATAGGAACTGTATATTGATTTTCATCTAAAACTGCATCTGTTTGTGCTTCATTCCAAACATAATTTCCAATAGTCCAAGCTCCATCGTCACGAATTAAAACTCTGGTTTCAATTATTTTCCTTCCTAAGGATAAATTGGTTTCATCATTGTTATAAAAAAACGTTTTTGCTAAGACTGTTCCGTTTGGAAAAATCGGGAATCCTTCACCATCATATTCCATGGCTTGCCCTTGTGGCAAGGCTATAAGTCTAAGCTTGTGAGCGTAATCTGTAAATAAAGGTGTAATTAAATCGTACTCAAAAACATTCGTGCTTAATGTTAAATCCGCCAAATTCCCAGAAAATAAATTAAGTTGAGATAAGTTTGGTAAAAATTCTGGGTTAACTGGACTTGAATTTGTGCTGAAAGAACCAGCGATGCTGTTCATGCTAATATTATCTGTGGCACAAATTGCTCGCACATAAAAATCATAGGAAGTATCTGCGTTTAATCCAATTAGAGTTGCGGAATTTTGAGATGCTTCAATGATAGAGCCATTTCCAGGCAAGAAACCTGAAATTCCGTATTCAATGTTTACATTTTGAGAATCGTTGGAGTTTTCCCAACTCAAAGAGGCACTAACATCAGTAATACTTGACACTAATAGATTAGTTGGAATTTCACATTGTGCAATTATTTGATCGTCGTCGTCTTTACAGGAGACAATAAAGGCAAGAATTAGGCCTATGAGGCAAAGGCGTTTCATTGTTATGAAATTTTGATTAATAGCAGTGTGAAAATAACAAAAAACGGATTATTTACAGTAATAAATTCGATATGAAGTTAAAAACATCTGTAAAGTATCTTATCTGTTATGAATCTAAATTATTATAACTGCCTGAATTTATATATCTTGTATGGTTGTAAATACACATTAATGCCACATTGGTTAAGCATACTTATTATTGTTTTTATGATCTACATTAGTATTAGTGTAGCACTTTATTACTTGCAAGACTATTTATTATTTAAACCAGAAAAATTGGATAAGGATTTTCAGTTTGCTTATGAAAATCAAGACACCAAGGAGTATTACATGGAAACTCGTGATGGCGCTAAAATAAATGGATTACTCTTTAAAAGTAAAAATCCACCAAAAGGCGTTGTGCTCTATTTAAAAGGAAACTCAAAAAGTATTAAGGGTTGGGGAAAATTTGCTGTAGATTTTACACGACATGACTATAGTGTTTTTATGGTAGATTATAGAGGTTTTGGTAAAAGTACTGGACGACGTTCACAAAAAGCGATAAAGAGAGATTTACAAGAAGTGTACAACAAATTAAAAGAACGAACACCAGAAGAACATATCATTTTATATGGACGTTCTTTAGGTTCAGGTTTTGCAGCAAAGTTGGCATCTATCAATAATCCAAGACTTTTGATATTAGATGCGCCTTATTACAGCTTGACTAAAGTTACAGGTCGTTATATGCCATTTATGCCATTGTCATTATTAATGAAATACCCTTTACCGACGTATAAATGGTTAAAGTATGTGCAATGTCCAATACATATTATTCACGGGACTCATGACAAGTTAATTCCTTATAAGTCGAGTGTAAAGCTATCTCAAGTAAATGCGAAGCGCACTAAACTGCATACAGTTATTGGAGGTGGACATAAAAATTTGAATAATTTTGAATCGTATCACCTCATGTTAGATGATATTTTAAATACTGAACCCAAAGCAATAGACCTAGAAACCACGAGCATCAATGTCATTCATTCATCAAAAAAAAACAAAACAAAAGCTTAAACGTTTTACAGCGTTTATTCTTTTAATATATGTTATGATAAACGCTTCTTTGTATTTACTTCAAGATAAAATTTTGTTCAGACCAACAGTTTTAGAACAAAGTCATCAATTTCAATTTACACATAAGTTTGAAGAGGTGTTTTTAACAACTGAAGAACATGCTGTTATTAATGCGATTCATTTTAAGGTTGAAAATCCCAAAGGTGTTATTTTATATTTTCATGGTAATCAAGGTAATTTGCAGCGATGGGGAATCATCACTGAGTATTTTGTTGAGAAAAATTACGATGTTTTTGTGATGGATTATCGTACTTATGGTAAAAGCATAGGAGAACTTAGTGAAGATGCATTATACACAGATGCAGAGTTTATGTACAACTATATAAAAAAACTTTATCCTGAAAGTAATATTGTAGTTTATGGTCGTTCGTTAGGGACTACATTTGCTACTTATGTGGCTTCAAAACACAACCCGAAGATGCTCATTTTAGAGACCCCTTATTACAGTATGGTGGATGTTGCAAAAAATAGATTTCCATTAATTCCTGTTAGGCAATTTATGAATTATCACTTTCCAACCTATAAATTTATTAATGATGTGAAATGTAACATAAGTATCTTACATGGAACATCAGATAAAGTCGTTCCTTTTTCTTCAGGGGAAAAACTATATCAAACTTCACCTAAAACTCGAACGAGTTTCATTTCAATTGAAGGAGCAAAGCATAATAATCTCATTGATTTTGAAGCTTATCACCGAGAAATTGATGCTATTTTCAGATAGTTTTCTTAAAGCAAACACAAAAAAAGATTAATTGTGTTAAAGATATCTAAAGACCCGTAACATTTTGTTTTGATTTGAGTCTATAAGGTATAAATCAATCAAAAAACAAATCAAAATGTATAGATTATCATTATTATTTAGCTTGTTAATTAGTTTAACTATAAACGCTAAAACAGAAAACCAAAGTGCATATAATAATTCAAACTCTGAATTTATTGCACTAGAAATTAACCAATTTGAAATAGAACAGGATGTATTTTCAAATGTAGTAGACTTAACACTTAACGTGGATGACATAGAAGTTATTGAATTGGAAGAAGACGTAGACATTAATTTTGATACAACTCAGTATCTACCTGAAAATTTTAATGCATTGGCAGGTAAAAATGATATTGATTGGTCAAATGTTGAACTCATTGATCTGGAGGAAGAAGTGACTTTAGGTTTTAACACTAAAGATTATTTACCAGAAAACTTTAATCCATACCACGGCATGGATTGTAAACAAAATGTAGTTGTGAGCCTTTATTAATTTGCTAAGAGATTAATAAAGACTAAAAAGCCAGCATATTGCGCTGGCTTTTTTATTGTTTTTTGTTTAGTGAATTAAGTTTTATCAATTAAGATTTGCAACTCCTTTTTTATGTCTTTTAGTGTGAGTATTGAATACTCAATTAATGGTACATAATTATTATATATATATTGGTTGGCTTGAATTACACGATGTTTATACTCCATACTTGTTAAAAAGTAATCTTGTAATTCTTTACTGCTATTATTTCTCATAATAGTTTTCTTTTGCCACTCTGGAAACCATGAATAATTCGCCAATATCTTAACCAGAGAAGACGAATCTTCATTCAAAGTTTTTTCCATGCTTAAAATCAATACATTCTCCATTACATCATAAATTTCAATAATTTTTAATGATAAGTTGTCTTTGTTGGTGAGTTCTTTTAATTGATTAACTCCTACTTTATTTAAATTTGTAGTATAGGTTTGAGCCAATATCCTAGAAAGTCCTAGATCAAGTAACTTTGGAGTAATAGAATCGTTAATAACAGCCTTAAATACATATTCTTGATTTTTATAAAAGGCCAAGTTTTCAGTTAATTCGTTAAGGTCGTTTTCCACATCAATTAAGATGCGTTCATAAACTTGATTTAGTTTGTCTGTTTCTTTTCTGGCTTCATTCCAATTATTAATTTGCAATGCAATTAAAATTCCAATAACGACTAATGCAATCTCACCAATAGCATATTTTATATATTTCCCAGTTTTATTTTGTTCCATATAGCTGTATCTTATTCTTCGAAAGAATTTTAGCATTGATTAATTCTTATTTCTGTTATAATTTAAAATCAAAAAGCCATCATCCATTACATTTCCAACTAACAGTAAATTCCCAAATGGTGCAGCTACTGTTGATGCAGACATCGTAGTGCCATCTTCTATATAAATGGTTTTAACCGAATAATCATTTTTGTTCCTGTAATCAATTTTTATTATTTCTGAAGGCGAGTGTTCTTCTTTACCTTTTGCATAGCTCGCAAATTTAAGAAGGTTAGGATGAGATCCTATCCACAGATTTCCGTCTTCATCGAACTCAATATTATCTACTCCAGTATCGCAATCAATATTTTCAATAAATTCTAGATCGCCATTTTCTAGTACGCTGTAAACTTTTACCAAAAATTTCCGAGGTGATGCTACAAAAAGTAAATTTCGTTTTGCATCGTAATTAATGCCATTAGCATACGAAATTCCACCGGCAACTTCACGATAGTTGGAGCCATCAAAATAAATAACGTTAGACAATGCAAGACCTAAATAATCTTCGGCGAGCATACCTAACCCTTTTGTATAACCATGATCATTTGTAAAATAAAAACGTTTGTTATCTATCATTACAATATCATTTGGTCTAACCATGGTATCGTCTGTTAACGTTTTTTCATGAGTCATTGTATTATTACTCAGTTTAAAAACTTCAATAGAATGAGAATCTAACAAATGACTAATAGCCATTACTTTATAAGTACTATCTGATTTTATCATAGAAATACCATGAGGTGCAAAGGGCTTCTCATATGATGACGTTAGATGAATAGGATTATGTGTTTCTTCTTTTAAATTCATATAATACAAGCCTCCAATTTCGGCTTTTGTTGGTGGATAAACACCTCTTTCTGTTGAAGAGATAATAGCAAAACTATCCGAAAGACTTACTGTAATATCTTCTGCTCCAGGAAGCTTAACACGCTTGACAATATCACCATCAAATTGATTTTCAATAGTTCTAAAATATCCTGTAGAAATAAATATATTGGCTACAAATAAAATTAAGAGTAATAATAAAGCCAAAAGAATTCTTTTGAAAGCCTTCATGGATTAATAAGAATATAAGCGATTAAAATGTTTATTGAATTTTAAAAGTACAAAAAAAGGATTTACTTAATTGTAAATCCTTTTTTAAATATATAATACCCTTCGACAAGTTCAGGGTGAATATTTAGTTTAATCTTGAAGCTCCACGATCAAAGCATCTTCTGTTTTAGTAACTTTAGTTAAGCCATGTTTTGCTAAACCTTTAATGCCTTTATCCCAAGCTTTATTGCTTAATCCAGATTGTGTTTTAAGATCATCCAGATTCATGCTTTTTTGAGTTTTAAGAATTTCAAAAATAGCTTTTTCGTTTTCGCTCATTTCAACTGCTTTTTTCTCTGGTCTCATTTGCGGGAAAAACAATACTTCTTGAATAGATGGATTATTGGTCATGAACATAGTTAACCTATCT
>CAZRDG010000160.1:0-5855 GCA_964598775.1 uncultured Lacinutrix sp. | reverse complement strand
CTCCTGTGAGGGAAACCATGTGGAGTTTGGTTCTTATTTTATGTTTGCAGTAGGACCAGTTTATTTAGTCGCATCTTTTGATTGAAAAGGATTAGAGTTTTTTTCAATGTCAAAACTAAAGCCTTTTGATGGATCAGGATCACCTGACGCTCTTCTTGTGTCTCTTCTACTAACTATAGAATTATTCAAACTTATATGTGATATGTTTAATTGTTCAAAGTCATCATCTCCATGTTATGCATTCAAGAATGTTTATATTTCGTTTCTAAGATTTTCATCCTGAATGTGATCATTAAAATAAGTCTAAGCATATTTTCGAATTGTTCCTAGTTAAATCATAAGGTGATTTAACTATCTTTCTGTCATGGCGTTTGGAATTTAATCTTTAACAGTGTCTATTTTCTTTAAAATTTATTAATAGACAGCCTAAAACTTCTGAATTCCTTGACTACTTTCCAAGATAGTTTTCAATTTTTCTACATATTTACGCAGACTATCCCTTCGAGTTTCAAGCTTTTGTTATTAACTTTCTATAAATTTTCTCATTGATTCCTTTTATTAGTCACTAAAAATGCCAGAAAGCTGCTGTTATTAGACATACTCAAAGAAATGAACACCATGCTCTCTGATAAGCAAATCCACATCAAGTTTCGTGTAAATTTCCTGGTCTTTTTCTTCAAGTTTAAAGAATTTTTTTTTCTTATCTAGTGTTTACTTTTAAAATATCTTGGCATCTCTCTTAGAATGAATGTGATCAAAGTCAACATGGGGGTAAAACTCCATCATAATATTTCATGCTTCTTCTATTTCAAAATCAAGATCATTTTCAATGCTTTTTTAGAACAGGTTTTTTTCACAGTAAAAATTAGTACCAAAGAATTCAAATTTTTGTTTTTCTGTCAACAAACTCTCAAATTTTGAGTTAATAGTTTTAAACTCATTGAATTCTATATGAAATTCATCCTTAAAAGCTACTAATTCATCTTCAAAAATTTGAGTCTATTTACAACAATCTTTCAATAAACTAAGCTATTAATAGAACCCTTTTCTCTTTAAATGATGCTTTTCTTTAGACAATTTTCCATTATGCATGTACGTTGTGGTTTTAAACTACGGGTTGTCTTAACGGGTCAGCTTAGTATGCTTTTCCATCTTTTCATGATGATAAATATTCAACATAAACTATTTGTCAGGAGTTTGGGCAAAGGGTAAATTTTTATTGTGTTTTTCTTCCAATATTTTTTGAATAAATATCCAAGTTATTTCACTTGAGAAAATGAACTGTTCTTTGTAAACGCAGGGATCAATTTGGTCAATGTAATACAGCAAATACTTTGGAGAATTGCAGCAATAAAGTGATTTTAACGAAATTGCGCTTGAGTTTGGCAATGGAAGATAAAATCCCTATTGTTGAAGATAATTGTAAAGGGCTAGTTTATTATTTGCAAATCCGTCCACATTGTCCTAGTCATTATCATCTACGTCAACATTATCTTTGTCATCATCTTTGCGGGGTACGTCTTCAAACATCATTATAAAAATTAATGTTAATTTGGATGAAAAAAAGGCTTTGAAAAGGATACTTTTTGTTTCATGTTAAGAAATCAAAACTCCCATGGCTTAAACTTTAACGTCAATGATGTTTGTAATCAAGCAGTTTTTGTTTTAAATAGGACGTTCTTTAATTACAAAACCACATCTTAGACATATTCAAATGAAGGGCTCCATTTGTGCCAAAAACCAAAATTTTATGGAATTCGATTCTTTACAAAACAGTGACTTTTTGTGCCAAACTACAAACAACCCCGATCAAATGCTATTGAAAAAAATAAAAAACAAGCAAAACACATAAGACCTCGCGGATATCCGGTGAAATTAAATAATTTTACATCAAAAAGGTATCATTTGGTAGAAAATCATACTTTTCACCGGATATCCGCGAGGTCAATTTTTTAACTGCGCTTTAGTTATTTTTTTTTTTTTATCTAAAAAAGAAACGACCTTTAGGCTTTTTATATTGCAAAAAGAAGCTAAAACCAATACGAAGTTGTCTTTACAATGCTTGAAAGTGTCAATGTGTTTGAAAAAAACATGCTTATGTTCATCCTAAAAAATTAAGAAAAAATTAATAAAAATGGAAATAGAACTTACCAAAAAATAAGCTTATTAGCAATTATCTGCTGATATTATCTTGCCAAAAATGAATTCAAAAGCATGTACAATGGAGTCTTTATTGTTGATGAGAGATTTCTAACAATACTTTGCTGTTTCGCCAAAATTAGCAAATAAACTATCATTGCCCAAAGGTATTTCAATTAATACACAAGTTTTGCACTATATTTTAGAGGCAGTTTGTTGGTACCAATATACTAAGGTGTTGCCGTTCAAGGCATGTGCAGACAGACAATACTATTATATGATGTTGAATCTCAACCATTTTAGGCTGTTCTAACATCTATTTTCAAGGACGGAAACTATTGACAAAGAAAAACCTGTTCAAAGGCACGGGATGGTAGTTTTAAATATCAACAAACGTGAACGTACCGGATTTAATAGAAGGAGGGGATTTGAATTGAAAAAATACTTGGAACAGGTTGAGTTAAATATTGCAAGTTATGATGGGAAAATAAAACCTCAAACAGATTATGCTAGCAACATACAAAAACACATCAAAACTCTCAATAAACATCTAAGAAAATGCAAGGCACTTTAGAGATGTGTTTAGAAGAGAACTAAACTCATAAGAAAGTAAAAGGTCAAACAAAGTACGCATAAAATTAGACTATAGCTCGAGATGGTTGTAAACAAGCTGTAAAATGATGAGGAAATAAAAGCTAGTTACAATTTGATAGATAATGATATTAAGACTAAAAATGGACATCTCTAAGCAACTAAAACCAAACTAAAGATTAATTCGTTCTACGAATACAAAAAAACAATGTAAAATATGTAAGATAATGTTTATGAAGATATATTAAGAGAAGCTGCAGTTGACAAAAACTTGCAAAAATATGCAGAAAATATCTAAAAATTTCGATAAAATTATTAGAAGGAAAATAAAATTGAATATGGAGTAGCTATGTATTCCCTATTTAAAGCCAATCCAGCTAATATTGACTATCCAAACATTTCCGTTCTTAATGAGGAAGAAGAAAAATTCAAAACTACCAAAAAAGAAATTTGGACTGACTTGTTGGTACACCAATCACAGAAAGATGGTGAGAGGGGTTTTGCGTAGGTAATAGTCGATAATTTTGAGTATCCTGAGTTTAAAAGCATCAGTAATGACATAATTGGCGAATATTTCAAAAATTTTGTTCCTTAGTTGGATGATGTTGAGTATCTCAGCGAAAGATTAGGTAATGTCAGTGTGGCAGGTATAATTAAAGCACTTGAAATTAATTTTTAACTACAAAGAGAACAAATTACAGGAAATTCGCCAGTAGAAGTTTTGTTTATAGAAACGCATGAATATCTATAACGCCATATTTTTGAAGCCATTAATAAGATAGGCTTCACGTCGGAGCAAAGAAAAAGTGTCTTGATTGACTATTTTCCAAGAAACTCATCAGATCTATTTCTATTTACAAAAAAACTAATAAATCACATTATGACTGAAAAAAAGATTACCAATAAATAAATCAGCTCCTTCTTTGAAACCGATGTTAAGGTTTATGCAAATATTTTAATGTACTGTCTGGATAATTTTACATAGGAAAACCCTGACCCAAATTTTTTAATGGACATTGTACTTGATATTTAAAAGTGCAATTAATGGATTGAATTTTAAACCACCAGAAAAGTGCCTGGATTTATGCTTTGCAATCGAAGATTTAACTCAAATGTGGCTCGGGAATTTAACACCGCTAATAATCATTAAAGGGAGTGTTATTTGATGATGAAATCACATCTTTAAATGTAGTACAAAATTTCAACTAAAAGTTTCTGTCGCTTTTTCGCAATTGGCTTCTCTAAACATTTAGAAAGAAATGTTAAATTAAACCAAATTACCGACATGTACAATAGATATTCACAAACACTGACATTTGGTACGTAAGAGCTAACCGTTCCAAACATACGAAATTTTTTGAACCCTTACATTGATAAACATTTCAAACCCGATAATACCATCACATAATCATTAAATTTTATGGAAATATTCAGTGCGTATGAAAACAAATACGTGAACTTGTTTGAAGAACATCTCTATACAATTAACTACGGAACATTCGAATACAATACATTGTGGGGATGGAATCTTGTTTAATTAAATAAATTATTACTTATCTGAAGGTTTTTTATTCCTTTACCACCCCTCTTCAAAATGGTATTTTTTCCCTTTTTTGGAGTCCTTCATGGTTGACAAAAGAATGTAGGAAGATGTTCAATATGTTATGAACGACCAACTTGAGTAAAATATGCAACGAATTGAATAATGAGAGTGGTGACAACAGCCAATGCAATAAATCCAACAACCATAATAATAGTAAAATGGAATGGATTTTGAATAATTAATTAACTACATTAAGTTTAATTTTTTGGATGTGTTTTGACTCTTTTCATAATATATATGGGCACCGACAAAACATTTATTGGAGCAAAAAGAGTCTCCCGAATTAAAAAGCTTCACCCTGTGGAGAAATTTGAAAAAAGAGTTCCTCAAAAGTTCATTTTTGCAGATAGGAAAGGAAGGGCAAAGGAGGAGTTTGATGCTGAAACTCCTTGGGGAAAAAAAGGTCTTGCTTTCAAGAAAAAAAGGGAGGCTGGTTTAAAACTGGCAAGAAGGACTCATTAAAAAAAACTTGAGCATCAAAAAAAACTTGCCCTATACAAAGAACACCTCCCTGATTATTCTAAGAAGGGGATTGAAAAATGGTTTTTGCCATACTTAAAGGAAAAAAACCTTTGTTCTTGGGATTTGGAGAGTGAAAAGACTCGTGCTAGCGACTAACATATTAAAAGGATTACCGGTTCACTTTTCATTAAGGCCATATTTAATCTTCCTTATTCGAAGGCAATCCCTGGAAAAATATCCCACGAAACCAAAGTAACAGACAAGTTTTTGGAGTTGTGTGAAAGCCAAGCCTTTAATTTTTTGGGAAACCAAAATATCAAGAGCTGCGCTCGCGCACAGGTACCTGTATTCCCTCCAACATATCCACACCTGGGTGGTATTCTCGATGGCCTCATATTTACCAATAATGGATATGTGATCGTTGAGTGTAAAGGAGCCTTGAAAAACCCCCAAATTTAGATTCCATAGAACTTAAAAGACCTTTCATAATACTAGGCACAGATGATCTTCTATTCTTTTCTTCTTGGATGGAAAAATGTCTTGTTTGTGTGGGCGGAACATGTTCCCAAGAAAAATAATATGCGAGCTTAAAAATAGCTTGGAAGTCTTTACAAGTTAAGATTCCACGAGTACGAGTTTTCAAAGACAAAACCATTTGAAAAGATCCTCCAACACAATGTTTTTAACGAGTATGTGACATACTTTGTCAAAAACATATGGACTTAAAAATTCCATAAAAAACAAACCACCGATAAATTGAACACTGAAATTGTTGCTACTTGCCAATAGGAAAATAAAATAAAGGCGTCTGCTGCGACCAAGATTCTCAAGGATTTTTTAAAAAAAAATTACGATGAACAAAAAAATAACAGCTTTGTCTTTCCGAAGCTAAATAAAACATTTATTAACGGATATCCAAAGGATGTTGAGTTTTTTATCGAAAAGTAAAATAATTAATTGGCAAAATTTATTTATTTTTTTATACCCATAATGTGTTCAGTTTTTTTTCAAACATGGAAGAAGTTTCAGGATCCGAGCTCCTGAGCATAATAATGTCGAT
>CAZRDG010000159.1:0-5870 GCA_964598775.1 uncultured Lacinutrix sp. | reverse complement strand
CCATTCTGGGTAAACTACAATGTTGTCATTTCTAAACATTTCATCATTTAATATTACAGATAATGCATCAGTTTTACTGAAAAAAACATCAATAAAATTTTTATATGTATTAAACTCAAAACCATCCTTTAATTTGATAGGATCTCCATAAATTATCTTTCCACCATCATTTACTTGCATTGTTTGCAGATCACTATCAGTTTGTGTTAAAGTTATTTTAATTTCATCTCCGAGTGACTCCCCTTCAACAACTCGTTCTTCTCCCAGACCTATTTGTTTGTTAAGCTCATTAATAGTATAAGTCAGAACTGTACCATTTTTCAAAATAGTATTTGCTGTGAGCTTCTCATCTTGAGCAAAAGTAGTATTAACAATAATAAGTAATAACAGTTTTGTGTATTTCATAATAGATTGTTTGATAGCAATTTACACAATCAAATTAAACAAAACAATACGCAATATGTCGTATACTGATATGTGTTATTTGAGCAAGCTAATAGTTGAACCTTGATTTATTACAGACTCAATTGTTAGTTTACCTCCTATTTCTTCAGCACGTTTTTTCATGTTATTAATCCCATTGCCTAACTCAACTTTGGTAAGGTCAAAGCCTTTTCCATCATCTTTAATTTCAATTTTAATGGTGTCGTTCAAATTATGAATATTAACTGAAATTGTATTTGCTTCAGCATACTTAATAGCGTTATTTATAGCTTCTTGTGTTATTCTATAAATATTCATTCCAATTATTGAAGACAAAGTTGTTTTTTGATGAATTCCGGAATCGATACTGAACTTAAATTTCACATCTTTTGAAGCAACATCTGCTTTATCAATGAAATTTGAAATTCGAATCTGTAAATCTTCAAAGGAAATTTCGCTTTTGTTCATTGCCCAAATGGTATCTCGAAGCTCGTAAATGGTGGTGGTTGTAAACTCACTTATATATTTAAGTTTATCATTTAACTTCTCTGGGAGTTTAAATCCATATTTAAGATTATCTAAAGAAGAAATAATAAAAGTTAGCTGTGCTCCAATATTATCATGCAAATCCCTTGAAATTCTGAGTCGTTGTTCTTGCAATCGGTTTTGAGTTTCAATTTTAATCAAGGCGTCTTTTAATTCGTTTTCTTTTTGCAACTGACGGTTTTTAAGTTTTTGTTGATTGTAAAACAAATAACCCAATAAACTAATTACAATGGCCAGAATACCCAATCCTAGAAGCTGTGTGTTTTTCTTATTTAGTGACAATTCTTTTTCTGCTAAGTCTGCACGTTGTGATAGGATTTCCTTTTCTTTTTTTTCGGTTTGAAATTCAATTTCCAGTTTTGCAACTTTGGCATTGGTTTCAATATTTAGGGTACTGTCTTTAAATGCAATATACTCCTTAAAGTATTTTAAAGCTGTTTTTGTATCATTTTTAGCTTCGTAATATTGTGCATAATTATTTAATGCAGTTTCAATGTCTACAGCTGTTTTAGACTGTTTTGCAAAAAAATAAGCACTGTCTATGAATGTTTTGGAAGCCTCTACTTTATTGTTTTCAATTAAAACCTGTGCAATATTATTGTAACTTGCACCAACTCCAGCAAGATTTCCTATGGACTTTTCAATAACTGCAGAGCGTTTAAAATATATAATTGCAGAATCTATTTTTGCCATATAATAATAAACTGCTCCAACGTTATTTACTGATTCTGCAATACCTTTTTTATCATTTAACTCCTCTTCTATTGCTAGAGAATATTTAAAGTAATCAAGTGCTTTATCAAAATCACCATCATTAGCATATATAATAGCAATATTGTTATAAGTTTCTGAAATGCCTTTTTTGTTTTGTTCTTTTTCAAAAATCTCTTTTGCTTTTAAATGATATTCAATGGCTTTAGCATTTATATTCAAGTAGCTATACACCATTCCAATATTGTTGTTAACTGTTGCTTGTTTATTTAAATCATTAGTTGACTCATATATTTTTAAAGCATTCAAATAGGCATTTAGTGCATCTTCATATAAAGCTAAGCTTCTGTTTACGGCTCCAATATTGTTATAAGCAGATGCAATTACAAGTGAATCATTAGTGGTGCTTAAAGCTGTTTTTGAATATAGTTTTGCTTTCTCAAACTCACCTAAATCCCTGAAAATAATACCAAGATTGTTTTTTGTAAAAGCTATTCGTTTTTGGTAATTTTTATTTGAAGCAATATTTAAAGCCTCTTCTAAAATTTCAACTGCTTTATTTGGGTTCTCTTTATAAAGAGACATTGCAAGTGTATTTAAACTATCTACTTCGGATTGCGAATAGGTTTGAGATATTACTAAACACAAAAAAAGAAAGGTATAAAAAATTCTCATAGAACAAATCTTTTATGTAGGTATAGATAAACAAATGGAAGAGCCTTTATTTGAATTTGAAGAAATGCTAAGCTCACCTGATATTTCATGCGCTCTCTTTTCCATATTCATTATACCATGTCCTTTTTCAACAGTATTTATATCAAAGCCTTTTCCGTTATCAGACATTTCAAACTGTAAGTTATTAAAATTTTGTTTGACTTGTATTTTAATTTCTGATGAGTTTGCATGTTTTAAACTGTTGTGGATAGCTTCTTGAATAATTCTAAGAATATTCATGCCTTCCATTGAAGAAAACGATTTGTTTTGGTTTATTTTTTCTGAAAGATCAAACTGAAATATTGCATTCTTATAGGCAATTTGTGCTTTATCTATATAGTTTGTGATACGTGTTTTAAGGTCTTCTAATGATATTACGTTTTTGTTCATTGCCCAAATTGTGTCACGCAACTCATAAATAGTCTCTGTAGTGAAGCTACTTATGTAGTTTAGTTTATTATTGAGTTTATCATCTTTGATATCAAAACCATACTTTAAATTGTCTATAGAGGAGATAATAAATGTAAGTTGAGCTCCAATGTTATCATGTAAATCTCTAGAAATTCTTAAGCGTTGTTCTTGTAGTTTATTTTGTGTTTCAATTTTAAGCAATGCATCTCTGAGTTCGTTTTCTTTTTGAAGTTGTTTGTTTTTTAATTTTTGTTGACTTATTAGTAAATAACCTATAACACCTAAAATTAAAGTAAAACCAATTACGCCAAAAAGTTGGTAATTACGCTGCTGAATGACCACATTTTGCTCAGCCAATTCAGCTCTTTGCACTAAAATTTCACGTTCTTTTTCTGCAGTTTTGTATCGTTCACTTACCTCAACTATTTGTTTTGTTTTAGTTTCGTTTAAAAGTGAGTCTTCAATGCTTTTATACTCAATATAGTTTTGTAAGGCACTTTTATAGTTCCCTTTTTTAACGTCTAATTCATGGAGTCTGTAATAAGCTTCAAACTGATATTTTCTAGTACCATAATGAATTGTATTCTTCATCGCACTATCTAGTATCTTTTTTGCAGCTTCATAACGACCAGTTTCTAGGTAAATTTTTCCAAGATTAACTAATGTTACTCCCTTTTTCTCTTCAAATCCAGGGACAGCAAGTGACTTGAGTGTATATTCTTCGGCTTTATCATATCGCCTAAGTTTACTATAACTATTCCCAATATTTGAGTAAGTAGTTCTAGCAAATCCTAAATCTCCAGCTTCCTCACTCAATTTTGCAGCCTTTAGATTATAATACAAAGCACTGTCAAATAACTTTTGATTAAAGTTGTTATTTTCTGCTAACTCATCATAAGCAATTCCAATCCTTCCATAGCAAACAGCTTGAGCACTTTTATTTCCAAGCTTAATCGCCAAATCTAAAGCATTTCTATTCCATTTAATAGATTCTCTATACTCATACATCCTATCATGTATATATCCAATAAAAGACATGTCACGTTGAATGTTGTTTTCAATATTATTTAATTGATTATACTCTAAAGATTTTAAGGCCAATGAAAGTGCTTCTGGAAATTCAGATAAAAAAGTATGAATATTAGATTTTTCATAATACAGTTCTGAAAGCCAATTATGATTTGATGTTTCAAGAAAAGGTGTTGCCATTTTATAATGCTCAAGAGCCTTAAAAGCTGATTTTTGTCGATAGGATTTTGCAATCAAGTATAGTGCTTCACCTTGCATTGCTTCATTCCTATTATCATTGGCCAGGTCAAACATTTGTTGCGCATAACTTCTAGCTAAAGAATCGCTTTTAGCAAATGATTCTTGAGATAATTTACTTAATTCTTTAAGTCTATTTATTTGAGAATGTGTAGTGGATTGTGCAAAATTTTGCGCAAAAAACAATACCGAAATAACAATGAGAAAACTGCTGCGATATGGATACAAAAAAAGCATCAGTGCGTTTTTCTTTTTACAGACTAACAAACGTGACGCTTTTTTAAAAAAATTGATTAATAGCATACCGAATATATAACTTATTGTGATTTCACTTCTTTTTTTTTCGATGAGTGGCAATTAAAAAAGATTAAGCGCAATATATTATATTACGCCTAATCATTTAATTTCAACTAAGATATTAATTATTAAGATTGTAAGAATATATAGTGTTCCCGTCAGCTTTATAGTATAAATAGCCTCCCATTTCATCTACTTCATATTCTGGCTTTTTATCTTTTAGGATTATTTCTTTTTCGGTCAATCCAGTGTCTTTATTAATTTTAATCAAACCCACTCCCTCGTCAAGTTTAGTTAAAATAAACACTGCATTTTCTGTTGCGGCAGTTGCCTTAAATCGTTTTGACATTTCATTGAATGATGCAGTAGCTATTGCTGCAAACATGTCCGCTTCTCTTTGTTTTTGCTCTCCATAGCTGTTATACTGTCCAATTCTATTTCTGTTTGCTCCAGCTTTAAAACTCGCATCAGCCATCATGGTTGTAGACGCTAAGGTTGTAGCAGCCAATGCTACTATTGCAAAAGCACTTTTACCTGGTGATCGAAAGTACTCATGAAATTTTTCACTTCCATCAAAATCTAACATCATCATATTCTGATCTGAAGATAATAGCAATCCTCCTTTTCTAATTTCCAAGCTTGTTGGATCTTCTTTTTCTTCAAAATTATAAGTTGCTAAAGTGCTGATATCGCCAGAATTTTGATCTATTGCAATCATTTCTTCTCCTGTGCTTATAAGATATCTACTATGTGCTTCATCATATGTACTAGTTACAGCTTTGGCTCTTTTGTACTTAATTGGCTTTGACCAAATAGATTCGCCAGTTTCAAGATTTATAATATCTGCATCTTCATCAGTTATATAAATCATTCCTTGTTTGGTTAAAGCCATTGTATGAATGTTCTCTCCTGTTTTTAAAGGCTTTTTAAAGAGAACATTACCTTCAAAAGATATTTTATTTATACCGCCTTCTTGGATACCGAAAAGAATTCCGTCATCCATTATATAGAAATGCTGAACATATCCTTTAGTTTTTGGTGCTTTTTCCCAAAGATCTTCCCCATTACTTGCTGAAAGAAAAGAAATATTACTTTGTGCTTTTGAAGCCGTTAGTTTTGCTAAACCTTTTTTACCAGAATCTGCAACATCACTAACTACTGCTAATCCTTTTGGAGTAATTTGAAAATTTGAAACTTTTCCTTTTAATTTCTTACCATCTGACCACATTTCTGTACCAGATGCACTTATTTTATTTACTTCATGATTATTACCCTTATTAACAAAAGCATAAAGCGATTTACCATCTTCTGCAGGTTCAACAAAATCAACTGCTTTTAAATCTAGCATCCAACTTTCAGCTCCTGTTGCCATATCTATTCTGTAAACACCTTTGGCTGAAGGTAAAATAATTCCGCCATAAATAATACTAGGCTTTCCTGTAAGTGTATTTGATCCTTTTAGAGTAAAAAGTTTTTCTTCAGCTCCAGTTTCCATATTGTAA
>CAZRDG010000158.1:0-5883 GCA_964598775.1 uncultured Lacinutrix sp. | reverse complement strand
TTATCTCTATATTTGAAGTTTAGTTATTTTCTTTAACTTCTTCAATTACTTTTTTACAACTTTTTTTCCTCCTTCAACGTTTACTTCAACATCTTTTAAAGCATCTAATTTCGCATTAACTTCGTTTTCAGTTCCTTCAAATGTTTGGTCTGTAGTTACAGACTCACCATTTTCTGTTGTTGTAGTTGTTACAACAGCTTTAACGGTTCCGTCATCATTTTTAGTCATTTCAACTTTAACCTCTTTACTCATGTCCATAGTCTTAGGGTCTTCTTTAGACATAAACTGAGCATCACCATTCACTTCATGTTCGTTGCCATCTTTGTCAACCCAAACATTCACTTCGCTGTTCACATCCATATTATTTTCAGAAGAATGTCCTCCTAAAATTGGAGCTATAACCAATCCAATTAAACACGTTAATTTAATAAGGATATTCATTGAAGGTCCAGACGTATCTTTAAAAGGATCACCAACAGTATCACCAGTTACAGCTGCTTTATGAGCATCAGAACCTTTGTAAGTCATTTCACCATTAATTTCAACACCAGCTTCAAATGATTTTTTTGCATTGTCCCAAGCACCTCCAGCATTGTTTTGGAAGATTGCCCAAAGTACACCAGACACAGTAACACCAGCCATATAACCACCTAACATTTCAGCAATTGCCATATTATCCATTCCGAAAAGCATTGGTACAAAAGCAATAACTAAAGGAAACCCTATAGTTAATAAGCCAGGTAACATCATTTCTTTTAATGAAGCTTCAGTAGAAATTGCCACACATTTATCATATTGTGGTTTTCCTGTACCTTCCATAATACCCGGAATATCTCTAAACTGACGACGTACTTCATGTACCATTTCCATTGCAGCTTTTCCAACCGCATTCATTGCTAAAGCAGAGAATACAACAGGAACCATACCACCAACAAATAGCATTGCTAAAACAGGTGCTTTAAAAATGTTAATTCCATCAATTCCAGTAAATGTTACATAAGCAGCAAATAAGGCCAACGATGTTAACGCAGCAGAAGCAATAGCAAAACCTTTTCCTGTAGCAGCAGTAGTATTACCAACTGAATCTAAAATATCTGTACGTTCTCTTACTATAGGTTCTTGTTCGCTCATTTCGGCAATACCACCTGCATTATCTGAGATAGGTCCAAAAGCATCAATAGCTAATTGCATAGCTGTAGTTGCCATCATTGCAGATGCAGATAGTGCTACACCATAAAATCCTGCGAAACCATAAGAAGCCCAAATAGCACCAGCAAATAATAATACTGATGGGAATGTTGAAATCATTCCAGTTGCTAAACCAGCAATAATATTGGTTCCTGCTCCTGTACTAGATTGTTGTACAATTTTTAAAATTGGTTTTTTACCTAAACCTGTATAATACTCAGTCACTGCAGATATTACACCTCCAACAACTAAACCTACTAGAGTCGCATAAAATACACGCATAGAAGAAATTTCTTGTAACCCTTCACCAAAGAATTCCATAGTCATGGTTTCTGGTAACATCCAAGTACATAATCCGAAACATGAAATTGCAACTAATATAATAGATGTAATGTTTCCTTTGTTTAAAGCTCCCATAACCTGAGCCTCTTTAGCATCATTACTATTTATTTTAACTAACATGGTTCCAATTACAGAAATAATGATTCCTGCACCTGCAATTGCCATTGGCAATAAGATTGGTCCAATACCACCAAATGCTTCACCAATATTGCCTCCCATATCTTTAATCACATAGTTTCCTAAAACCATGGCTGCTAATACAGTCGCAACATAAGACCCAAATAAATCGGCACCCATTCCAGCAACATCTCCAACATTGTCTCCAACGTTATCTGCTATAGTTGCAGGGTTACGCGGATCATCTTCAGGAATTCCTGCTTCAACTTTACCAACTAAATCGGCACCAACATCTGCTGCTTTTGTGTAGATTCCTCCACCAACACGAGCAAATAAAGCAATGGATTCAGCACCTAAAGAGAAACCAGCAAGTGTTTCTAAAACAATAGTCATATCCATTGTATTAGTCCAAACGCCTCCCATAAAAAAGTGAAAGAATATGATAAAGAAAGCTGTTAAGCCTAAAACAGCTAAACCAGCAACTCCAAGTCCCATTACTGTACCACCACCAAATGAAATTTTTAGCGCATTAGGTAAACTAGTTCTTGCAGCTTGAGTTGTTCTTACATTAGTTTTAGTAGCGATTTTCATTCCTATGTTTCCAGCGAAAGCTGAAAAAACTGCTCCAAAAATAAAAGCAATTACAATAAGCCAATGTGTAGTTGGAACAACAAATGACACAATTGCTAACAATATACTTACAACAATCACAAAAATTGTTAGAAGTTTATACTCGGCGTTTAAAAAAGCCAATGCACCTTCATAGATGTGATCTGAAATTTCTTTCATTTTTCCATCTCCAGCATCTTGCTTCATTACCCAAGATTTTTTTACAAGCATGTAAATTAATCCTAAAGCTGCCAATACTATTGGCATATAAATCATCATTGATTCCATATAGTTTTATTATTTGTTTGGTTTTTAACGTTTGCAAAAGTAGTAAAATGAATGTTAATAGAAAAACCCTTTTACAATACGTGTAAAAGGGTTTTCTAAAACTAATTCAATATAATCATTTTAAATTGTAAAATCGCCATTAACCTTGTGCTCACTGGTTTCATAACGATTCACACATTTATTAAGAATATCATACGCTTCTTCAGCATTTCCCCAACCTCCAACATCAACTTTCTTTTTTTCTAAATCTTTGTATACTTGGAAGAAATGCTCAATCTCTTTTATCTGATGAGGATTCATATCACTTAAATCGTTTAAATTATTCCAAATTGGATCCGAAACTGGCACACAAATAACTTTCTCATCTGGTCCTTTTTCGTCTGCCATATGGAATACGCCTATGGGCTTCACCTCCACCACACACATAGGGAATGTTGGCTCACCACCAAGCACTAACACATCCAATGGATCACCATCTAAAGCTAAAGTTTCAGGAATAAAACCATAGTCTGCTGGATACATCATGGACGAAAACAACATACGATCAAACCTGATTTTTTTCAACTCAAAATCATACTCATACTTGTTTCTACTTCCTTTAGGGATCTCAATCAACACATCAAAACTAAGTTTTCCTTTTGGACTCATATCTTCAAATTTTTAAGGGCTGCAAAAGTACACAACCTTTTGAGTTTGTACAACAAAATGATAGTTGAGTTTCTAAAAAAATAAATTATCTTAGTTCGCGCTCAAAGTCTTCAATTTTTTTCATTCTAAAACCATCTAAAAAAAACATTATGAATCGTTTGATTTTATTACTATGCATCATCTCTTTTGTAAGCTGCAAAAACGAAAAAACCCTCACAGAGGAAGAACAGCGCTGGCAACAACGTGCCGAAAACACTGAAATCATTAGAGACGATTTTGGAGTTCCTCACATTTATGGTAAAACAGATGCTGATGCTGTTTTTGGTTTGTTGTATGCGCAATGTGAAGACGATTTTAATCGTGTTGAGCGCAATTATATTTGGGCTATTGGACGACTAGCTGAAGTTGAAGGCGAAGAAGCAATTTACAGCGATTTACGCGCTAATCTGTATATGACCAAAGAAGAAGCCATTTATAATTACAACAACAGTCCGAAATGGCTTCAAGAACTGTGCATAGCTTTTGCCGATGGTATTAATTATTACTTAAAAACACATCCTGAAGTACAGCCACAATTACTAACACATTTTGAGCCTTGGATGCCAATGTATTTCAGTGAAGGATCTATTGGTGGTGATATTGAACGCGTATCTACAAGAAAAATTAAAGACTTTTACGATAAATCAGGCGACAATAGAGTTGCTGTAAATGATGGTTTAATTCGCATAAAGGACGAAGAACCAAGAGGTTCTAATGGTTTTGCAATTGCTGGAAGTAAAACAAAATCTGGTGATGCCATGTTGCTTATTAATCCGCATACATCGTTTTATTTTCGTGGTGAAGTGCATGTAGTTAGTGAAGAAGGACTAAATGCTTATGGCGCTGTAACTTGGGGGCAATTTTTTGTATATCAAGGATTTAATGAAAAAACAGGCTGGATGCACACTTCAACGGGAACAGATATCATTGACGAATTTGAAGAAACCATAATTAAAGAAGGCTCAAAAACATCGTATCAATATGGTGAAGAATTACGTCCTGTTGATTCTATGGAAGTTACTTTAAGCTTCAAAAGTACAGATGGCATAAAAGACAAAACTTTTATGATGTATCGCACGCATCATGGCCCGATCACTCATGCAAGTGACAATAAATGGGTGTCAACTGCTTTAATGTGGAGTCCTGTAAAGGCTTTAGAGCAATCTTTTACTAGAACCAAAAAATCGAACCACCAAGAGTTTTACGACATGATGGATATCAGAACCAACTCATCAAACAATACAGTTTATGCTGATGCAGATGGAACTATTGCCTATTATCATGGTAACTTCATTCCAAAACGTAACGAAAAATTCGACTACATAAAACCAGTTGATGGAAGCAATCCAGAAACCGATTGGGATGGTTTACATCCTTTAGAAGACAATATTATGGTACTAAATCCACCAAATGGCTGGATTCAAAATTGTAATTCTACACCTTTTACAAGCGCTGCTGAAAACAGTCCGAAACGTGAAGATTACCCTGAATATATGTCGTCATTCCCAGAGAATTTTAGAGGCATGCATGCTATTCCGTTATTAACTAAAGCAGAAAATTTAACTTTAGATTCCTTAATTGATTTGGCGTATGACACCTATTTACCTGGGGCCGATTTATTAATTAGTGGTTTATTGGATGCTGCAAAGAAAGCTCCAATACCAACACAAGAAGTCAAAGATGCTGTTGCTTTATTAAGCGATTGGGATTTTAGAGTCTCTGAAAATTCTGTTGAGATGACTTTAGCTCAATTTTATTTAAACGCTTATTTTGCTTCAGATAAAATTCCAGCAGTTGAAGGCAATAAGCGAATTACACGATTAGGACAATTTGATTATATGAGCAAAACCTCAGCGCCAAAAGAACGTTTAGAAGTGTTTCAAACTGCCTTAGAAAAAATAGCACAAGACTTTGGTTCATGGCAGACACCTTGGGGTGAATTTAACAGGTACCAACGAAACAATGGTGATATTTTTCAGGAGTTTGATGATGCAAAACCGAGTCTTCCTGTTGGAATGGCATCAGGAAATTGGGGCGCTTTAGCATCTTACGGAACTCGATTTGGTGAAAATACTAAAAGACAATATGGTACTTCTGGAAATAGTTTTGTTGCTGTAGTTGAGTTTGGTGATAAAGTAAAGGCAAAATCCATGCTAGCTGGTGGACAAAGTGGTGATCCAAACTCACCACATTTTGATGACCAAGCACAGCGCTATGCTGATGGAGAGTTTAAAGATGTTGCTTACTACAGAGAAGATGTAGAAAAAAGAGCAAAGTCAAAATATAATCCTGGACAAAAACAACAATAAATTATGAATAAATCACAAATCAATTTTGGCATTTTATTAATAACACTAACAATTTTTAATTCCTGTAATGAAAAAAAAGAAGAGCAAAAAATTGCAGATTCTTATACAATTTCTGGAACTATCAAAGGTTTGGATACTGACTTTATGACTTACTCTTACCAAGATGAAACAGGTAAAAGAGTCTGGGATTCTATCTTTGTTAAGAATGAGAGTTTTTCGCATACTGAAAAAATTACAGAACCTACTTTTTTCTTTCTTTGGCCTAATGTAGAAAGTACCATAAAACGAGTACAAAGTGGTGGTTATTACCCAGTAAAATCATCGCAATTTGCGTTTTTGGCAA
>CAZRDG010000157.1:0-5891 GCA_964598775.1 uncultured Lacinutrix sp. | reverse complement strand
CTTCGCATATTGAACTTATTTTGTCTAAAAATACTGATATTGAACAAATTTGTGTCGTTGGTACTGGAATACCTCAACCAATAGCACTGATTACTTTAAGTGAATTAGGAAAAATAAAAACTAAAGAGGCATTATCTAATAGTTTGATAGAAAGTGTCAAGTCTATGAATCCTTCACTCGAAAAACATGAAAAAATTGAAAAAGTAGTTGTTATGAAGGAAGATTGGAATGTTAATAATGGTTTGACAACGCCTACTATGAAAGTCAAACGGAACAGTATTGAAAAGATACACCAGCAGTTTTACAAATCATGGTTTGATATGAGTGAACAAGTTATATTCGAATAAATGAAAATACTTTGTTTGGGTGATAGTTTAACGGAAGGTTATAATATAAGTCAATCAAAAAGTTGGCCTAAATTGTTGGAACTGGAGTTGAATTGTGAAGTTATAAATGCAGGAATTTCGGGTGACACTACTACAGGTATGTTATCTAGATGTGAAAGACTACTTTTAACACACAAACCGTCGCATATTATAGTTTTAGGAGGGACCAATGATTTATGGTTCGGACTTAAAGATGAGTTTATTTTGTCGAATATTCATTCAATAAGGCGTCAATCAAGATATCATAACGTAATTCCAGTTATAGGCATTCCTACGCCATCACTAAATCTTAATGAGTTAAATCTAGTTCATGAAAATTATTCTGAATGCATAAGAAGCTTCAAAAACACATTGATAGCTTATTGTAAAGAGGACGAACAACCTATAATAGATTTTGGTTTAAAACTGGAAACTGAACATTTTTTAGAAGATGCTTTGCATATAAATGAATCTGGACAAAAAATAATGATGTTAGCGGCTAGACAGCATTTTTTTATCTCATAAGTAAATGTCATTAAAAGGCTTCCTTTTTAACTATATTGAAAAAGATGCCTGCAATTTTACAAATGTTGTGTTGAAATGAATAATAAAGTTTTTTTCGAATAAGAATTAAACCAAAGACTGTAAAAATTTATACAATTTTTATGATATAAATCAGCTAAAACTTCTGTTACAATTCTTAAATTTGAGTATTAATTAAAACACAAAATTATGACTATAAATATTCAATATGTGCATATGGCAACTAGTGAAGCTATGAATGAATATGTAACAAAAAAACTACAAAAATTAAGTAAAAAATATGAATGGGTAATAGGTGCGGAAGTGCATTTTGCCGTAGAACATAATGACAAAGAAAAAGGCAAAATATGTAAAATGGAATTGAGTTTACCTGGACCTAGGATTTTTGCAACATCTAATGAGGCTAATTATGAAGATGCCGTAAAACACACCATTAAAGATCTTGAAAAACAACTTAAAAAACGAAAAGAGGTTTATAAAACACATTAAATTAAAAGGAGCTTACAAAGCTCCTTTTTTATTTGCGGTTTTTAAATGTTAATGAAATGTTAAACAATATCAATTATTTTTGTATATTGTAATCAATCAAACGGATATAATTTTCATCAGTCAAGATTTCATCAATCAAAATCAAGTTTATTTAACATTTTGAAGTATGAAAAACAAAATCGAAAATTTATCAATATTCCTTCTTTTTGGTATATCGTTATTTATTATGGTAAAACTGCTCATGTTTGTGATTAGCTTTTTCTCAAGTATGGATATGCAGTCAAGCACTATAGCGTTTGGAGGTTAGTCTTATCGATGATGGTATGGTTCGTTTTTAAGTATCGTAAATCCTCGATATAATTGTTCGACAACGAACAAGCGCACCATTTGATGGGAAAACGTCATCTTAGATAAACTAATTTTCCCTTGTGCTTTGCCATAGACATCATCTGAAAAGCCATAAGGGCCTCCAATTACAAAAACTAATTGCTTAAGTCCAGAATTCATGTGTTTTTGTAAGTAATTAGAAAATGCAACCGAATCGTATTGCTTTCCATTTTCATCCAGTAAAATTAAAACATCAGTTGTGCTTATTTTATTTAAGATGAGTTCACCTTCTTTTTGCTTTTGCTGCGTTTCCGTTAGATGCTTAACTTTTTTTAAATCAGGGATAATCTCAAACTCAAATTTTATATAGTGAGCTAATCGTTTGGTGTAATCGTCTATAAGTACTTGTAAGTGCTTATTATCTGTTTTCCCTATGGTTAGAAGTTTAATAGTCATCGAGCAAAATTAACGCTCAAATATAACAGAAACTATTTGTTTTACCTTTTTGTAATCCCAAAACAATAAATACAAATTAGCTAAAAGCATTAAACCAGCGATAATTGGAGTGCCTCTAAAATGCATAGCAACTACAATAACCAGAATATTGATAATAATTGGCAAATACATTAAGGCACCTAAAAATGCTGTTCGTGGTATTACAATCAGTAAAGTCACAAGCAATTGCATAAAACCTAGAAAATTCCAATACCAACCAGCTTGGTAAAGTGCTTCAAAAAAGAAACCAACAGGATTATCTGTACCAAGCAAAGTGAAACGTTCACCTAATAGTTTTTTAAGTCCAGAGGGAACAAATGCAAGAGCTAGTAAAATTCGTGTAAACCAAGTAAATAAAACAAATAGCTTCTTTCCGTAAATTTTCTGGTGTGAAGATTCAATAAATGACATTTCAGCTGATTTAATAATACGACGAGCTAACTTAAATCTTGTAACATTGTAATGGAATTAATACAAAATCAATTTGTAATTTAGCATAAAATACAATCTATGATATCAAAAGAGCAATTTAACAAAGAAATCGACATCATTATTGCCAATGCCATCAGAGAAGATGTAGGTGATGGAGACCATAGTTCGTTGGCTTGTATTCCAGCTTCAGCAACAGGAAAAGCTAAGCTGCTAGTAAAAGACGAAGGTGTTATTGCTGGTGTTGAATTTGCAAAAAAAGTATTTGCTTATGTAGATGAAAACATGATTGTTGAAACGCTTATTAAGGATGGTAGCAATGTAAAGTATGGTGATATTGTGTTTTATGTTGAAGGAGCTTCTCAATCCATTTTAAAAGCGGAACGTTTAGTACTAAATGCCATGCAACGAATGAGTGCTATTGCAACAAAAACCAGAGAATTTGTAGATTTATTAGAAGGCACAGGAACCAAAATTTTAGATACACGTAAAACCACTCCAGGCATTAGAGCACTTGAGAAATGGGCCGTAAAAATAGGAGGTGGAGAAAACCACAGGTTTGCTTTATATGATATGATTATGCTTAAAGATAATCACATTGATTTTTGTGGAAGTATTACGAAGGCTATAGAAACGACTAAGCAATATTTAAAAGACCATAACAAAGACTTAAAAATTATTGTTGAAGCCAGAAATCTTGAGGAAATAGAAGAGATATTAAAAACTGAAGGTGTTTATAGAATTTTGATTGATAATTTTGACTATGAAAACACTAAAAAAGCAGTACAACTCATTGGTGACAAATGTTTAACGGAGTCTTCAGGAGGTATCAATGAAAAAACGGTTCGGAAATATGCAGAATGTGGTGTCAATTATATTTCTTCAGGAGCATTGACCCATTCAGTATATAATATGGATTTAAGCTTGAAAGCAATATAATGACAAAACACGTTGAAGATAAACTAGATAAAATTCCAGTAGTAAATCTGTTGGTTAAGTTTTTCAAAAACATAAAGCTGCCTGGATTTGAAGGTTTATCTATTTATGATCTTTTTGAAATGTACTTTATTGGTATCGTTCAAGGTGCTTTAACCACTAGAGCAAGTGCTATTGCATTTAGCTTTTTTACGGCCATATTTCCGTTTTTGTTATTTATAATCATCCTGATTCCTTTTATTCCTTTTTCAAATTTTCAAGTCGAATTTTTGCAATTTTTGGAGTCATTTTTACCACCTCAAACGTCAGAATTTTTTAACGATAATATTTTTGAAAACATAAGTATTAACAATCAAGGAGGATTGCTTTCTTCAATATTTATTTTATCCATATTATTGATGGCTAATGGCGTTAATGCTGTATTTTCTGGATTTGAACATTCATACCACGATCAGCTTACCAGAAATGCATTTAAACAATATCTATATGCTCTTGGAGTCGCTATTATACTTGCGTTTTTGCTGATTGTAACTGTTGGAGTTTTTGGATATTTTCAAATTTATGTGATTACACCTTTGTATGAAAGTATAAGTGGAAAGGAAATTGACAGCTCTAATTCAGGACTATATTGGATGCTATTTGCTAAATATGCTTTCTTTACATTCATGGTTTATATGGCAACAGCGACATTGTATTATTTTGGAACCAAAGAAGGCAGGCACACTAGCTTTTTCTCAATAGGAGCTTTGTTTACTACGCTATTAATATTATTGAGTTCTTATCTTTTTGGACTTTACATTGATAATTTTTCAAAATACAATGAGCTTTATGGCTCCATTGGTGCATTGCTTATTTTGTTGTTTTATTTATGGCTTAATGCTAATATTATTCTGCTTGGTTTTGAACTTAATGTGACACTTCGTTTTTTAAGGAAAGAACATCATAAAGAATAATAATATGCAGTATTTTATAGATGTTATTCTACCTATACCTCTTGAAAAGCTTTTCACCTATAGCATAACGCAAGCCGAATCTGATTTTATTAGGCCAGGAACTCGAGTTGCAGTCCCTTTTGGGAAGCAAAAAATTTATACAGCCTTAGTGCATCATATTCATCAAAATGAACCAAGCATTTATGACGCTAAAGAAATTCATCAAATCCTTGATGAAAACCCAATAGTTACTGAACAGCAATTAAAATTTTGGAAATGGATTTCAAGCTATTATATGTGTACTTTGGGAGATGTGCTGAGAGCAGCTTTGCCAAGCGCACTATTGTTGGAAAGTGAGACTATAGTGACATTAAATAATGATGCTGAAGTGGATGAATTATCATTAAAGGATGATGAATTTTTAGTTTATGAAGCTTTAACACATCAGAGTTCATTAAAAGTTCATGACATCAGTAACATTCTGGATAAGAAAAATTGTTTGCCCACTTTAAAACGATTAATAGATAAGGAAGTTATTACACTTGATGAGGAATTGTACGAAAAATACAAACCAAAACAAGTTCGCTACATAAAACTAAATGATGCTTATGCATCAGATGAATCTCTTCATTCATTGTTAGCATCTTTAAACAGTAGAGCAACAAAACAGCGTGATATTTTAATGAACTACTTTGCAATGTCTGCTGTTTCAAAATCACCAATTAAGGCGTCAGATTTAGTTAAAAAAAGCAATGCAACTTCGGCACAAATAAAAGCGTTGATTGATAAAGAAATTTTACAGGATTATGTTTTGAATGTAGATCGTGTTTCGTTTGCAAATGATGATATTGAGGCTTCAAAAGAATTAAATAAATATCAAAGTGAAACATTAAATAATATTATTGAATCATTTAAAAAACAAAATGTTACATTATTAAAAGGTGTTACATCTTCTGGTAAAACAGAAATCTATGTAAAGCTTATTGAGGAGGTTTTATCACAAAATAAGCAAGTGCTTTATTTAGTACCCGAAATAGCATTGACGTCACAGCTTGTCAGCAGATTAAAACAATATTTTGGGAATCAGATTTCGGTGTTTCATTCGCGTTATTCAAACAATGAACGTGTTGAAGTTTGGCAACATGTTTTAAATGGTTCAGAGAAATCAAAGGTAATTCTTGGTGCTCGCTCTTCAATATTTTTACCATTTAACAATTTAGGTTTGGTTATTGTCGATGAAGAACATGAAGTCAGCTATAAACAATTCGATCCTGCTCCACGTTATCATGCCAGAGATGCTGCCATAGTTTTGGCTTCACATTTTGGTGCTAAAACCTTACTAGGTTCAGCTACACCTAGTGTTGAAAGCTATTAC
>CAZRDG010000156.1:0-5894 GCA_964598775.1 uncultured Lacinutrix sp. | reverse complement strand
CAAATCCAAAAACTTTTAAATCGTTTACTATTGCTGCTTCTTTTGCGTTTTGACTAGGTAGAATAAACCCTTTGTAACCTTCTTCTCTAGCCTTGATTGCGATTGGCAAAGCACCTTTTATTGGTTGCAAACTTCCATCAAGTGAAAGTTCACCCATGATTAGGTAATCTTCTATGTCATCAGCTTTTATCTGACTGGAAGCAGCAAGAATACCAATAGCCAATGTCAGGTCATAAGCACTGCCTTCTTTTCGTAAATCAGCAGGCGACATGTTTATAATTATTTTCTTTCCTGGTATTTTGTAACCATTATTTTGAAGAGCAGCAGCAATACGATAGTTACTTTCTTTAATGGCATTATCTGGAAGTCCTACTAAGTGATAACCAATACCTTTATCGACATTAACTTCTACAGTTACAGTTGTAGCTTCAACGCCGAAGACAGCACTTCCAAAAACTTTTTTAAGCATAAACAGTTGATTTGCATAAATGTAAGAAAAAATGAGATAAAGAATTAATCCCTTATACTCCAAATTTCATGCATTGCATCACCTTTACTTGAGAAGCCTTTATGATGCCAATTGTCATCAATCATTTCATAATCAAATTTTAAACTGATTCCAACTTTGGAATCATCTCTTGAGAAGAATTCTATATTTTCAGTGTATTCACCATTTTCAGTAGTGTATGTTCCGCCTCCAGTTCCCATAAATTGTTTGGTTTCGGTATTGTAAGCTATCCATTGAAAACGCGTTCCAGATAGTAATTTCATTGTTTTTCGTGGTCCACTTGTATCTCGTAATTGTTCTTTACCATCTCTTAATCTGCCAGACATGAGCCATGCACCTTGTAATGCACCTGGAGTGCCATTGTCTATTCTTTTTAGTTTCATATCACTATCTAGAATTTGAATTGTGTCATCTGTAATATCTACCTTGAAACTTACTTCACTTCCAACACGTTCAGGATAAGCTGTGTCAAATTCTACTTTTTCAGTCATGGTATCACCTTCAAGTTTCCATGTTCCTCCATTGGATTGAATAAATTTACCTGAATCAGCATTATAGACACTTATTACTTGGTAGCCATCGGCAAAAATAACCACCATTTTAAGTTTTTCACCATCTTCAGAGGTCGCATATCGTTCCCAAGCACCAATTATACTTTGAGCATTTAGGGTAAATGTTAATAATGTTAGGACGAATAAAACACAAACTTTTTTCATAATAAATTGATTTGCATAAATATATAAAATAATAGTATGGTTATTATTCAATCTAGCCAAAATAGAGTGTTGTTTAGACTTTAAAATAGCGTACCTTTGAAGCCACTTAAATAATCACTTGTGATTGTTTAAGTATTACACAAAAAGAATCCTATAGTATGGTCACTATAGGATTCGCTTTTTTAATAAAACAAAAATTCTAGTTTACTGTAATATTTTCTACCATATACACTGGCTCACCTAAGTTTGTAAAACCTTGAAGTATAATTTCGAAATCACCTTTCACATCTGAAGTGAAGAAATGAAGATTCATGGTTTTCTTTTTGAATTCGAAAGTTGGTTGCCAAAACAATTGCTCTCTCAAATCAGGAATTCTCTCTGAGGCTTTAAAATTTTTATTGTAATCTTGATTAAAATATCCTTTAGCAGGCTGAATTGCTAATCTGTTGAATTTCATTAAATAGTCTCCAGAAACAGACTCGGCGTAGTTGCCATCAAAAGTTTCTATACGAAAAATGCCTTGATATACTATTTTACCATAGTAATATTCTTCTCGATGCACCTTAATGGTTTTCACTTTATTAGCATCAAAATCCAAAATGCTTTGGTGGTCTTGAACAAAAACGCCATCTACAATTACCATTGGTGGTAAATCTATACCATAATAAGGATCAAACTCTCGTTCTCTAACATCTATGCTACGTTTTCCATTTTCTGCTCTTTGATCCCAAACATGGTCAATAACTTCAATGATTGTCTCTCTAATAGTTGAAAAACGTTTGTAATCGTCTAAATTATAAACCGTTGGTGGATTTCCAAAAAATGGTTCAGGATATAAATCTGTTTTAAGAGTATCTTGTTTTACATTGAAATATGCATTTTGAACTTGATTGTGAACGCTTCTTTCAATAATCATATCCTGATATTCATTTGTCAATTTAAAGTCTTTAAACTCTAAGACTGAATAATCAATTGATTCATGTTCTTTAACGACAATAGTATAGTTTTCTTTATCTGCTCCTAGAACCTGAACCATAGCCTCTGGTTTACTATAAGAATCCTTTAACTGAAAATAAAATACACCCTTATCATTTGTTTTGACAATATCTTGAAATACTTCATCGCTCAATATTGATAGCACAACATCTTTACCTCCTTCTGGTTTTCCTGTCTCTTTATTTATAACTTGACCAGAAATCATCTCGCCAATAAATTCAGGAAGAAAAATAGACTCTCCAATGTTTTTAGCCTCGCTATTGGTTTTGGAATTTTGAGTAGATAAACCATAAGTAAAAGGCTTGGAATTATTAGTAGTTACATCCTTTTTTCGAACACTTATAGCATAATTTCCAAATCCATTACCAAGTAATGTAACATCTAATGACACCTTAGATCTCGTTTTATAGACTTCAGAGTCTGTCTGTAAGGCTATAACTTGTTTTTTATTGGTTGTAATCGAATTATTCAATTGGAAATTTTCATATAGCGCGCCAGATTCATCAACATTGGCATTAGTTTCATAAGGATTTAACAATACGATATCAGATTGAAAAAAATTATCTTTGGTTCCGTTTTTCATCCATTGAGTATATCCAATAAGTTTGTAGTTCCCGGATTTAACAGTAGGTGGAATAAAGAAATCGCCAACACCAATACCTTTTGTTAATTTTACCTTTTGCGTAAAAACCACATTGTTTTCTCCAACTAGTTCGATATAAGCTATTTTACTGTTGTTACTAAAATTATTAGTCTTAGCATCAAAACAGTATAGCTTATAATACATGGTTTCACCAACAAAAACAAGGTTTTGGTTAGTTTGAACTACCACTTTCTCTTGAGTAATGCCTTGGTACCAAGCAATGTCTTCCGCATTTTTTAAAATATATTGGCAAAATGACAAATTGCAAAAAGCAAATAAAAATAAAAGGTTAAAAATCTGTTGTTTTTTCATTTTAATATGTTTAATCTTCCCAAAAATCTGGAACGTTATTATTACCTAAAAATGTACAATCACCGCAAGGCTCTAGCACCAACCTAAATGGCGCATACGAAAATGGAGAGCTTACTTCAACATCATTTTCATCATAAAACTGATATCCATCATTAATAGCATCTACTAAAGGTGAACTGATCCAGTTGTGTGCAAAATCTTCGCGAATTAATACTGGAGTAAAAAACTCATCGCATTCAATATAAAAATCTGGTTGGGATTCATTCACAAATAGATCGCTATAATTAAAGAAAATACGCTTTTCATCTATAGAAGCAACTTCAAAAAAACCAAAAACATTTTCATTTTTATTCTCTACAGAAAAGACATTTCCCTCTAAAAAACCTGGTTGATTTTCAGAAAAAACAGTCTCAGATTCCGAAAAACTATTTAAGGTTTCATAAAATGTATAAGCCTCTCGAGACTGAACATATTGTCTTACTAAAATACTATATCGATGCATTATAGTATAGCTATCTCTATTTAAAAACCTAACGCGATACTTCTCCAGTTTATCTTCTATATAAGCTTCTGTATTCTCTAAAATAAAAGTGTTAGATTTAACTGTTTTATAGCAAACTTGCTCTTGTTGATCTCTAAATTTTAGTTCAACCAAAAGATCAATTATTGATTCAATGGTATCATACTGAAAAGTATCATTTTCTAATATTGGAAATTGAACTCCATTAGAAATTAACTCTCTCGGCGAATATAGTGGCGCTATTATTTTGTACGTTTCTTCATATTCATGCCTGTAATATTTTGAATTCCCTGTTGGGTCATAACTATCGACATACACAGAAACGCCTTCATTGCCATTTTCATTAAAATCTCTCTCAACGTATAGATTATCTATTGAAGTTGATTGTGTTAATTGTTTATTTGTTGAGCCATATTCTCTTCCATCAGAAGTTACTACTGATAAACTATAATTACGATTTGGCTGTGCTGCAAAAGCAGTTTGTGATTTATAAACTCCAGCCTCTACTTCTGTGAATATATAAGTATTTACTGCATCTTCAATAACTCTAACTATTGCGTTTGATTCATTTATTGGAATGCTATCAAACATATAGGATCGAGACAATAAAATTTCTTGTTGTTTATTTTCATTGGTTATGGTGGCTTCTATAATCAATATACTTTCAAAACTTTCTGTTTCCAATGGAATTTCTTCAACGCAGCCAGTTACCAATACCATTATTATGATTTGGTAAATAAGCCTATATGTTGATTCTAATTTCAAAATTTCTTAGTCTATTGTATTAATCTTCCCAAAAATCTGGCACATTATTATTTCCTAAATTGGTGCAATCACCACAAACATCAAAAACGAGTCTGTAAGGTGGATCTGCATCTCTATCATAAAACTGAAAACCATCATCAAGTGCTCTAACAAGTGGAGAGCCTGTCCAAGCACCAGTAAGCATATCTACAGAGAGAATGTCTGGTGTGAAAAAATCGTCACATGCCATAAAATAAGGAGGTAAATCCTCATTTGGGAATAAATCAGCATAATTAAAAAATACACGTTTAGCGTCCATAGAAGCAACTTCAAAAAACCCAACAACTTTTTCATTTGAATTTGTTTCACTAAAAACATTACCAACTAAAAATCCAGGTTGAGTTTCAGAAAAAACACCTTCAGAAATTGATTGTGTACTCAAAGCATTATAGAATGAATATGCTTCAAGTGATTGCACATACTGTTTTACCAAAATACTGTATCTGTGCATAATCTCAGAATTATCTCTACCTAAAAACCTTACTCTATATTTATCTAATCTGTCTTCAAATAAATTATTAGTGTTAGTTATAATTATTTCATTTGAAAATATAGTATTGTAGCAAACTTGTTGCTGCTCAGGTCTAAATTGTGTCGTTACTAAAAAATCTACAAGCTCTTGAATGGTGTTAAATTGTGGTTGTTGAGATAAAGGAATTGGGAATTCCACACCATTCGGCACCATTTCTTCAGGATCGTATAAAGGTGCAATGATTTTGTAGGTTTCTTCATATTCATGTCTGTAATATTTTGAATTACCTGTTGGATCATAACTATCTACATACACAGAGACACCTTCGATACCATTTTCATTAAAATCTCTTTCAACATATAGGTCATCAATAGAAGTTGGTGGTGTTAATTGTCTTTCTGATGAAGCATATTCTCTTCCATTGGAGGTAATAATAGACAAATTATAATAACGATTTGACTGTGCTGCAAAAGCAGCTTGTGACTTATAGACTCCTGGCTCAGTTTCAACAAAAGTATAAACATTAGCTGCATCATCAATAACTCTAACTGTAGCGTTTGTTTCTTTAACAGGTATACTGTCAAACATATAAGAGCGAGATAGCAACACTTCTTGTTGTTTGTTTTCGTTTGTAATCGTTGCTTCAACTACTAAAACACTTTCAAAGCTTTCTGGTTCTAATGGAATTTCATCAACACAGCTTGTTGCAAAAAACATTAATGAAACTATTGCGATTATGTATGATATTTCTCTTTTCAAAATTGGATGCATTTAAAATTTAAAGTTATACGTTAGTGTTGGTATTGGGATTGAAAAAATAGAACTCTGATAAGCTTTTACTTGTCCGTTGTCGGTCACAAAAAATACCGAACCCCAAACCCCAAACCCCAAACCCCAAACCCCAAACCCCAAACCCCAAACCC